>JALYGH010000323.1 GCA_030777205.1 Chloroflexota bacterium | reverse complement strand
ATACTGGGCGGGCGGGAGGCGGGAACGCTGCGATCGCCGGCTCGCGCCACCCGCACGACCTCGGGATGAAGAAGGAGCGGCCCGTGACCGACCCGACTATCACCGATCCCGACAAGTACAGGGTCGTGTTCGAGAACGACCGGGTGCGAGTGCTGGAGTACCGCGACGAGCCCGGCCAGAAGACGAGCCCGCACGCGCACCCCGACAGCGTCATGTACACATTGAGCAGTTTCGAGCGGCGTTTGATCGGTGGCGGGGGCGAGGCACGCGACGTGTCCTTGAGTCGAGGCGAGACGCGGTGGCTCGATGCCCAGACGCACAGCGGCGAGAACATCGGCAACACGCCGACGCACGTCCTCTTCGTCGAGTTGAAGGACTCGACCAGGTCGACACGCGGCACCTCGCTCGGCCCGTCCTAACGGCGCCAGCGGACCGTGAGATGGTGGAGCTCACGCCAGCCTGGTGCTGGGGCTCTCGACGTTTATAGGGCCGACGCTTCAACCACTTCGTCCGCGTCACCGGCGTGCGGAATCGAATCGGGCGCCCGCGCCGGAACTAGCCTGCTCGAGCGTCTCCCTGAGCCGAACCGGCTAGGAATCTCACGTCGCACGCGAGGCGCGCAGCTCGTCCAGCAGGGCGACGTACGACGCGCGGTCCAGCGGCAGTTCGACCGTCGAGCCGGTTCGGCTTGAGTAGGTCATCGCATTCGCCAGCTCCAGCGACATTCGCCCCTCGACGCCGTCCGCCATCGGGGGCGTGCCGTTCAGGATCGCGGCGTGGAAGTCGCGGTAGACGGCCGCGTGATCGCCGCCGCCCGCCGGCACGTCGACACTCAAGGGCACCGAGCGCGGCGCGCTGAACGGCTCCCGGCTGGCGCGGATATGCTCGCGCAGGTCCGGCTCGAAACTCTCGGCCGTCAGCGTGCCCTGCTCAAGGACGAGCCGCCCGGCCGTGCCGAGCACCTTGACGCGGTCGCCCTTGTCCGCCTCGGCGGTGCTGACGTGGAGGCCGCCGAGCGCGCCGTTCGACCATTCGAGCATCGCGTGGGCGGTGTCCTCGGTCTCGATCTGGTGAAGGCGGGTCCGCGTCCAGGCCACCAGCCGGGCCGGCATCCCCATCAGGTGCGCGACCAGGTCGAGGTTGTGCGGCGCCTGGTTCATCAGCACGCCCCCGCCCTCGCCCTGCCAGGTGCCGCGCCACGGGGCGATCTCGTAGTACACGCCGGCTCGCGTCCAGGTGGCCAGCACGTCGATCCGCTGAAGCTCCCCGAGCCGACCCTCGGCGATCAGGCGCTTCGCCGCCCGAACCTCCGGCCGGTGCCGGAACTGGAGGTTGATCGCCAGCAGGCGCCCGGCTCGCTCGGCCGCCTCGATCATCGCGTCCGCCTCGCCGACGTGGACGGCCATCGGCTTCTCGCAGAGCAGGTGGGCCCCGGCCGCGAGCGAGTCGATCACGATGCGGGCGTGGAACGGGTGCGGCGTCATCACCACGACCACGTCCGGGCGCACCCGCTCCAGCATCTTGCGGTGGTCCGTGAAGGCCGGGCAACCCAGCTCCTCGGCACGACGCTCGGCGACCTCGGCGTTCACGTCCGCCACGCCGACCAGCTCGACGGTTGGCAGGGCGAGCGCCGGGCGGTGCATGGTGAAGACGTTCGCGCCGACGCCGACGATCGCGTGACGCAGACGCCGATCCGGGCCGGCGGCCTCGCCCGGCCTACCGGCGCCTGTCAAGCGACCCGTATCCCTCGCCGAATCAGTCATCAGGCCACCCCGCGCTCCTCGTCGACCCGCGCCAGGATCACCTTCGCGTAGCGGAGGTTGTCGCGCGTCCGCTCGCGGACCGGCCACTCGGTCGAGAAGTCCTCGAACGTGATCCACTCGTCGTAGCCGACCAGCCGCAGTGCGCGAAAGAGCGCCGCGACGTCCACCATGCCCTCGCGCAGCGGCGCCCACTCGGCGCGCCACCCGGTGCTGCCGTCTTTGCGGGTGCCAACCGGCCGCCAGGCGGCGTTCTTAAGGTGGACGTGAGCCAGGTACGGCCCGAGCGCCTCGACGCCGAGCCGGTAGTGCTCGAACCCCTCGTGCACCATGTTGCCGGCGTCGTGGATCACGCCGACGTCGCGCGGGTCGAACCCGGCCAGGAAGTGGGCGGCGGCGGTCGCGGTCGGCAGGAGTCGTCCGTGGTGCAGCTCGATCAGCGCCCGCACGCCGTAGCGTCGGGACAGCTCGGCCACCTCGCGGTACTCGGCCCGCGCCCGGTCGTACAGCTTCAGGTAGCTGGTCGTCCCGTCGTAGCGCGGCACGTTGACGCGCATCTTCGTGGCGCCGAGCAGCGCCGCGCCCTGCAACGCCCGCTCGACCGACGGGAGGTCGCCGCACTCGGCGTACGCCCCGACGCACGGCATCTCCAGGCGCGCGCGCTCGGTCATGACCCGAATCGTCGGCGCGTCCTCGACGAACGTCGCCAATGGCCAGGTGCAGCGATTCCCGCGCCAGAAGCTCGGCCGGCCGTCCGGCGAGTGCTCCTGGTCGACGACGCGC
This sequence comes from Chloroflexota bacterium, assembly GCA_030777205.1. Lineage (GTDB taxonomy): Bacteria > Chloroflexota > UBA6077 > UBA6077 > JACCZL01 > JALYGH01. The sequence goes on along the minus strand of JALYGH010000323.1, from coordinate 717 downwards.
CACTCGATGCCGTCGAAGCCCAGCTCACCGAGCAGCTCGATCGCCTCGGCCGGCGCGAGCTCAGGGAGGCTGGCGGTGAAGACGGCGAAACGCATGGGACACCTCGGGGCGCATTCTCGGCTAACACACGGTAGTGTACCGGCGAGCGCGCCCTGCCCGAGGTCAGCCGCTCAACAAGCCCCTCTGGCGGGCATTCCACGCCGGCGCCTACGCGGCGATCCCGGACTTCCTGGTCGTGACCGATCGGATGCTTGCGGCGGGCGAGACGGCGATCGTGGAGGGGCGGGTCACCCGGACAGCGTTGCTGCGCTCGCCGATGAACGGTCGGGGCGACCGACGCGGCTCCTGCTACTTCGGCAGCAGGCGGAACGTGGAGCAGTGCCGAGCCGGACCGCGCCGAGTGGGAAGTAGCTGTGCTGCTTTACCAGCTCGGCCATGCGGCGCGCGATGGCCGGCGTCGGTGCCTCGACGTGCACATCAAGTCCTGCAACGCCGCGAAGGAATCGAGCCTCGGCTTGCCGCCCTCGGTGGTCGGGGCAAGCCGGTCGGACAGGCTCCGACGGACAAGCTCGGAGACGCTGATGCAGTCCTGGCGGACCTCGCGCTCGACGCGCGCGGCCAGGCTGATCGTGATGCGCTTCACACGCATGTACTAGTGGGTCACGCCGCAATTGCTTGCGGATCATGCTGGGCGGCGGGCGGGCTGCCCGGGCGTCG
>JALYGH010000322.1 GCA_030777205.1 Chloroflexota bacterium | reverse complement strand
CCGTCGAGCAGCTCGCTCGGCGGGCCGAGGAGCGCTTCGGCGGCATCGACGTCTGGATCAACAATGCCGGCGTCTACCTCGCCGGTCGCTTCGAGGACACCCCGCCGGACGCCTTCCGCCGGGTGATCGAGGTCAACTTCTTCGGCTACGTCAACGGCGCCCGCGTGGCGCTGCCCCGCCTCCGCGCCCGGCGCGGCGTCCTGATCAACAACGCCTCGGTGGCCGCCGCAGCCACGTATCCATACTTCTCGGCCTACGTCGCCTCGAAGTGGGCCGTGCGTGGCTGGTCGGCGACGCTCCGCCAGGAGCTGTTCGACAGCGGGGTCGACGTCTGCACGATCCTGCCGGCCTCGATCGACACGCCCCTCTTCCAGCACGCCGCCAACTACACCGGCTGGTTCCTCAAGGCGATGAACCCGGTCTACACGCCCGAGATGGTCGCCGACGCGATGATCCGCTGCGCCGAGCGCCCGACCCGGGAGGTGATCGTCGGCGGCGCCGGGCGGATGATGGCGGCCCAGTGGACGCTCGCGCCGCGCCTGGCCGAGCGCATGTTCCGCGTCCAGGCCGAATCGGACCACTTCCGCCAGGATCAGCGCGTCGCGCCGACGCCGGGCACGCTCTTCGAGCCGATGCGCGAAGGCACCGACACGACCGGTGGCTGGGGCGGCTCGCGGCTGCCCGACCAGGTCGGCCGCGCCGCGACGGTCGGGCTCGCGGTGGCCGGCTCCGCCGTCGCCTGGCTCGCGACGCGCAGCTCCCGCAACGGCCACCTTGGCCCCATCCCCGTCCCGTTCCGCCGCCGCGAGAACCGCCTCAAGAGGCTGCTCCGCTCAGTCGGGACGTCGTGACTCCCGCTCGCTCACGGCGTTTCCAGGACGCCGGACGATGTGAGGCCGACCCTCCTGCAGCTCGGGACCTCACATCGCCTATCCTCCCCGCCCGCCGTCCGTCGTTACCCGCCACTCGCCGGCCTATACTGCGTCGCCACGAGGGGGTGATCAGCCATGAGCGAGCTGGCAGAGGGCGCCGCGTTCGTGACCGGCGGGGGCTCGGGGATCGGGCGCGCGATCGCGCTGGCGTTCGCGGCCCGGGGAGCGGCCGTCGGGGTGATGGACCTGCACGCCGAGACGGCCGAGCGGGTGGCCGAGGAGATCCAGTCGACGGGCGGCCGGTCGGTCGCCGTCCAGGGCGATGTGAGCCGCTGGGACGACGTCGACCGGGCCGTGAGCGCGACGGTCGAGGCGCTCGGCCCGCTCGGCATCATGGTCACCGCGGCCGGCATCCTCGACGGATACCGCCTCGCCGAGGACACGACGCCCGAGCTGTGGGAGCGGACGATCGCGATCAACCTGTCCGGCACCTTCTACTGCTGCAAGCGCGCCCTCGCCGAGATGGTGCCGGCCCGCCGCGGGCGGCTGATCACGATCGCCTCGGCTGCAGGGCTGGTCGGCGACGGCGGCGGCGCGGCCTACGTCGCCTCCAAGCATGGCGTCGTCGGCCTGACCCGCCGGCTGGCGGTGACCTATGGCTCGCGCGGCATCACCGCCAACGCCATCTGCCCCGGCCCGGTCGAGACCGACCTGCGAACGAACTCGATGGAGATCCTCGGCCCGAGCGTCGGCGACATGCGCGGCGTCGGCCGCACCGACGAGCAGGTCCGCCAGTTCTTCCCGCTCGGCCGTCGCGCGCAGCCGGCCGAGATCGCCGCCGCCGCCTGCTACCTCGCCTCGCCGGAGGCCGCGTACGTCACCGGCCTGATGCTCAGCATCGACGGCGGCTGGGTGGCGATGTGATGGAGGGCAATGGCGCCTGATCCGGGAGCCACGAATCGTAGCCGGGCCCCGGCCAAATCACAAACCAGGTTGAGGAAGGCCGGCGCGGCGGAAGAGCGCGGCCGTGCCGCTCCGGGGGCATGGGCCGTGCTGCTTACCGCCGGCAGCGGGCCGCCGCCGCACGGCGGCTCGCGGACCGGCCGCTCGGCTAAGATGACGTCCCGGCTGCGCCCGATTCGAGCTCCGACTTCGGATACCAGCGCGCCTCCGGCGTGACGGTCGCCTCGGGGGTCGGGCCGGGGTCGTTCCAGGGTTGGTTCTCGACGGTCATGCGCGGGCGCACCCGCAGGTCGTGGTCGGCGACGAGCTGGCAGGAGAGGCGGACCTGGCCGTACAGGCCGCGCGTCGTGAGCACCGCGTACTCGGCGGCGGTCATCTCGTCCGGCTCGCCGTCGAGCACGTCGACCTGACAGGTCGTGCAGCGGGCGAAGCCGCCGCAACGGTGCCCAATATTGACGCCCTGCTCCTCGATGGCCAGCACGAGGCGGCGGCCGGCGGGCACGTCGACGGTCCGCTCGCCGTCGTCGGTCACGATGGTCAACTTCGGCATCGAGATCCTCCTCTTGATGATGTTCGGCACCGGTCACGGTGCCCGGTCGCGGGCACGGCCGTCCCGACGGCCTCCGCGTGCGGCCCACGCCGTCGGTCGGCCGCGGTAAGTCGAGGGAGTCCTTCCGCTACTCGACGGCCTCGACCGGATAGTCTTCCTCCTGGAGGACGTCCTTGAAGCGATCGACGCTCACGACCGCCGGATCGTACTCGACGGTGACCTTCTTGGTTGGGATGTCGACGTTCACGGCCTGGACGCCCTCGAGGGGCGACAGCGCGTTGGTGATGGTCGACTGGCAGTGGCCACACGAGATGTCGGGGACGCTGAGCACGGTGGTTGCCATCGGCGTGCCTCCTGGTGGAGAGACTGGGCCGGCGCGGCCGGCTTACTGGTCAACGCGGACGACGAAGTCCGCCGTCATGACGTGGCCATCCGGGGCCTGGAATTGGCCCCAGATCTTGTAGAGGCCTGGGGTGGGGAAGGTGTGGCTGAAGGCGACCTCGGGGCCGTAACCGCCAGCGAGGGGTGGGTGGGCGTGGGCCTCGGCGTCGTGGTCGCCGGCGCCCGGGGCGTGGTGGTCGCCCGAGCGGTGGTCCGCGCTCCCGTAGGCTCCGGCGTGGCCGGCCGCCGAGAGGTTGCCACCGGCGTGGTCCACTCCGGACGCGGCCGGCCCGGTCGCCTCGCCGTGAGTGTGGGCGAAGGCGGCGCCATCCTCGCTCAGGATAACGACGTGGGCCGGTGCCCCGAGATACGGCGGGAGGCCGGTTACGGGCGCGCCGGTGTCCGGATCCTCCAGGAGGAACGCGAACCGCGTCGCCTCGCCGGCCCGGATTGCATCCGGGCCGACAAGCGCCAGGCGAGCGTGATCGGCCACCTTGGGCGCGCGATCCTCGGCTAGCGGGGCGGCGCGGCCGCCCTCCCCGACCTGGAGCACGTCGCGGCGGAGCACCTGCTGGCCGCCGGCCCGCTCGAACTCGGCGAACAGGAAGTAGCGGCAGGGGCCGGGGAACTCGAGGTCGATGGCGAAGTCGCCGGCCGGCTCTGCCCGCTCCGGGTGGACGTGGCGGAAGCCGCGCAGGTCATCGCGGACGACGATCAGGTGGAGGAGCCGCTCGTGGCTCTCGACGATGTCGGTGAGCGGCTCGCCGGAGCGCGCGTCCATGAGGTGGTACGCGAGGCGGGTGGGCACGTCCGGCGCGGGGCCCGCCGGTGCGACCAGCTCGACGCGGACGCCGGCCTGCTCCGGCGAGAGCGGGCCGGCCGCGTGGTCGTCAGCGTGCGGGGCCACCGGCGAGGTAGTGCCTGCCTCCGTATGCAGGGTCATGCTGCTCTCCTGGGTGTGCGGCACCACCGCTCCTTCCTGGGCGTGGGCGCCCATGCCGCCGTGCTCCGGCCGGGCGGAGTACAGCGCGGCGGCGCCGACGCCGATCGCGACGAGCGCGATGCCGACCAGGTAGGCGTACTCGCGGACCCGCTCGCCGAGCGGCGGGCGGAGGATGGCCTCGGCGCCGGCCGGGCGGCGGAAGCCGCGCAGGCGCAGGGCGTTGGTCACGACGCTGACGCTGCTCATCGCCATCGCCGCCGCGGCCAGGACCGGGTCGAGCAGGACGCCGAAGAGCGGGTAGAGCGCGCCCATCGCGACCGGGATCAGCAGGACGTTGTAGCCGAAGGCCCAGAAGAGGCCCTGCTTGATCGCGCCGACCGTCTTGCGCGAGAGGGCGATGGCGGTCACGATGCCGCGCAGGTCGCCGCCGATCAGGGTCACGTCCGAGGCGGCCATCGCCACGTCCGTGCCGGTCCCGATCGCGATCCCGAGGTCGGCCCGGGCCAGGGCCGGGGCGTCGTTGATCCCGTCGCCGACCATCGCGACCGTCCGGCCCCGGGCCTGGAGCGCCTTCACCCGGTCGGCCTTCTGCTCCGGCAGCACCTCGGCCAGGACGTGCTCGATCCCGACCTCGCGGGCGATCGCCTCGGCGGTGCCCCGGTTGTCGCCGGTCAGCATCCAGACCTCGAGGCCCAGCGCCGCGAGCTGCTCGACCGCCGCGCGTGACTCCGGCTTGAGCGGGTCGGCGACCGCGACCAGGCCGGCCGCCCGGCCGTCCACCGCGAC
>JALYGH010000321.1 GCA_030777205.1 Chloroflexota bacterium | reverse complement strand
GCCCGGAAGATGCTGCCACCATCGCTCACCAGCGCCCGCGGCGCCCCGTACTCGGTGACGGCCGAGAGCAGGACGTGGAGGTAGGCCCGCAGGTTCTGGGTCCGCGAGATCACGCTCCCGACGATGTAGCGGCTGTAGTTGTCGAGGATCGTGAGGCTGTAGATGTGGCCGTCGCCGAGCTGGTGGTCGAGGTAGCGGACGTCGACCGTCCAGTACTCGTGCCGTCAGTGCGCCTTGAAGGGCATCGGCTGGGGAGTGCGCGGCGTCGCCTCGGGTCCGCGCAGCCCGTAGAGCTTCCGATTGCGCGCCAGGATGCGCCCGCAGGTGCGGGTGCTCAGGTGGATCTTGAGCTGCTTGAGGGCGGCATGGATCCGAAACTCCCCGAGCTCCGGGTTCCGCTGCAGCTTGCGGACCGCCTCCATCGCCCGGAGCGTCGTCTTCGTCGAGGGATGCTTGGGGATGGGTGGCTTGTCCAGGAGGCCGTTGACGCCTTCCTCAATCCAGCGCTTGAGCGTGGTGTAGACGGTTGGACGACTGGTCTCCAGGTAGCCGGCGATGCTCGCGATGGTCCACCCCTCGGCGTGCAGGCGGACAATCGCCCCGCGTCGCTCAAGCGGATCGCTCATCTCGGTGTAGCGGGGGAACCGACGCTGGAGGCCGTCCGCGGGAGGCTCGGTCGCCAGCACCCGCTGGATCGTATGCCGCCCCGGGCGCCGAGCGAAGCGGACCTCGCAGATCGTGGCCAGCTCATTCGGGCGGAAGGGCGGGTACTCGGCCTTGAGCTGGACGATCGCCCGCCGGAGGGTTGGCGGTAAGGCGCGCTTATCCTCAACGGGCTCGGCCTCGAAGAGGCTCTGCATCCCCAGTTCGTCGAAGCGGCCGACCTTCCGATAGATCGTGCGCGCGGAGACCCCGGTCTGCCGGGCGCGCTCCGCGGATGGTGCGCCGAAGACCACGACCGGCCGGATCAGCTCGTAGCGAGTCTGCTCCGGCCAGTCGAGCTGGAACTGGAGCTGCTGCCAATCCTCGGTGGGCTCGAGCAATGCTCGCTTGCGGCGGGCCATCCCAGGGTCCTACCCAATCCCAGGTGGCGATGATCGAGGAGCGTCAGCGGCGCGATTCCCAGCTGATCAGGACCTCGCGTCCGGGGTTGATCCAGGTCGCGGCGTAGCCGTCAGCCGTCGGGTTGAACAGCTCGTCGAAGCGAGCTTCCAGCACCCGGCGCAGCCGGGCTTCCAGTTCCGGGCCGAGCGGCCAGAAGGCCCACTGGGCGATGAAGCGGTCCACCCCCGCCTGGATGGCTGCCTCACGAGTGGGGACCGGCGGCGGGACCGGCAGCGGGTCGGGCAGCATCCGTACGTCCGGCTCGATGCCCATCTCCCACAGCACGTTCACCAGCTCGACGTGTCCGGGGACGACCTCCTCGGCCTCGTCGTAGAGGAGGCGGAACAACACCCGGTGCCGCGATGGGGGCGGCGGGCTGTTCACCGTCAGGAGGACGCGGCGCGTCGTGGCGGCCTCGAGCTTCTCGACGAACGGCACGATGTCGCGCGTCAGGTAGGTCACGTGGTTCACGAGAGCAACCGAGCCGCGCGGCGGGTTGACGTCCAGCCAATCACCGTGGACGACCTGCACGTTCGAGATGCCCGCCTGCCGCGCATTGGCCTCGAAGCCTCGGAGCATCGCGGCGGAGGGGTCGACGTTGATCAGCGCGCGGCAGCGCAGTGCCAGCGGCAGGCTGACGCGCCCACCCCCGCCACCGACATCGACGATCACGTCATCGGGCCGGATGTACCCCGCGATGATCTCGAGGTTCGGCTCGAGCGGTCGCCGAGCGTCCGCCCTGAGCATCGGGTGGTCGGGCGGGAACCCGGCGAAGAGGTCGCCAGGCGGCTGCGGGCCCCGCAAACGCGTCCGCTGCGCGAGGACGGCGTCGACGCGGGCTGCGTAGGTGTCGGCGGCGGACATGGCCCGGCCTCCAGCGGTCAGCCTGCACCTTACCACGGGTGCAGGGAGCTTCTCACGTCGTCCGAGAACGCTCTCCCGGGGCCCTCAGGGTAGGCCGTCTGCCACCGATGCGGCCACTATGCGTCAAGGCGGCTCTGGCGAGGTCTGGTTGTCGGACGTCACGCTCTGGGCCAGCGTCGCGCGGTGGAAGTGTTGCCGATCCAGCAGCACGCTCGCGAACGCCCCCGCCCCGAACGCCCCGAACACCTGCCGCAGCACGTTCGAGAGCGCCGTCGCGCGGGCGATCTGGTGAGGCGGGATCGTGTCCATGGCGACCGTCAACGCCGGCATCATCATCAGCCCCATCGCCACGCCGCGAATCGCCAGCGCGAGCCGAATCGTGTTATCGGAGGTGCCAATGTCGAGGCCGGTCAGCAGCCAGGTGGCGAATGCGAGTGACAGGATGCCCGGGATGATGAGCCGTTTCGGCCCGAACCGATCCAGGAGCCGCCCGGCGATCGGCATCGTCACGGCCGCCGCGATGCCTTGCGGCATCAGCAGCAGGCCGGTCTCCAGTGCGCTCAGGCCGCGCACGTTCTGGAGGAACAGCGGCAGGAGGAACAGCGACGAGAACATCGCGACCATTGCCACGAACGTCACCAGCGAGGCGACGAGGAAGGTCCGATCGCCGAGGACGCTCAGGTCGAGCAGCGGCTGGTCGCTCGCCAGCTCGACGACGATCCAGCAAGGGATCGCGACCGCCGCGACCATCAACAGCACGACGACGTCCGGCGCCGCCCAGCCGTCGACCGGCGCCTTCTCCAGCGCGACCATCGCCGCCGAGAAGCCGATCGACGCGAGGATGAAGCCGGGCCAGTCGAAGCGCGTGGCGCCCCGGTGGGGCGTCTCGCGGAGGATCGCGGCGCCCAGGAATACGGCCAGGATGCCGATCGGGATGTTGAGCGTGAAAATCGGCCGCCAGTCGACGTACTCCACGAGGTAGCCGCCCAGCGACGGCCCGATGATCGGCGCGACGAGGATCGGCAGCCCGAAGATGCCCATCACCGTGCCGCGCTCGCTGGGCGGCGTCGTCTGGAACAGGATGCTCATCCCGAGCGGCATCACCATGCCGCCTCCGAGGCCCTGGAGGACGCGGAACAGGACGAGCCCCTCCATGCTCGGGGCCAGGCCGCAGAGCGCCGAGCCGATCGTGAACAGCGCGACGACCACCAGGTACGTCCGCTTCGCGCCGAAGGTGTCGGAGCAGTAGCCGGTCGCCGGCATCACGACCGCCAGCGCCACCATGTAGCCGGTCAGGATGAGCTGGCCCTGATTGACGTTGCTGTCGAAGACCTGGATGATGCGGGGCAGCGCGACGTTCACGATCGTCGTGTCGAGGATGACCATGAACGAGCCCATGACGATGACGACCAGCGCCTGCCAGTGATAGGGGACGGCGGCGAAGCGGCCGGCAAGGCCACCCGCGCGCCCGTCGAGGTCCTGAGTCCGCGAACGACCGGCTACGGCCGCCACGGCAGCGGGAGCTCCTCGGTCGACTCGCGAATCTGGATCCGGACTTCGACCGACGTCCCGAGCGGCAGGATGGTGTCGACCTCGTCCGGGACGATCTTCACCGGCACGTACTGGGTGACCTTGACGAAGTTGCCCGAGACGTTACCCGATGGCAGCAGCGAGAAGGTCGCCGCGCTGGCCGGCGTGATCGCCACGACCCGCCCGCCGATCTCGCGGTTCAGGGCGTCCACGTGGATCGCGACGCGCTGACCGGGCTGGATCATCCAGACCTTGCTTTCCTCGATGTTCGCCCTGATCCAGACCTTGCGCGGGTCGACGATCAGGTAGATCGGCTGGCCGGCCGCCACCGTCGCGCCGACGTGGCCCGTCCGCGCCGCCACCACGCCGTCGACCGGCGCCTGCACGGACACGAGCGTGTCGGTCGTCGGCAGCACGTCCAGCCGCGGGCCGGTGCCGGCCGTCGTGCTGCCGACCTGCTGGGGCATCGCCACGACCGCTAGCTCCTGGCCGGCGCGGATCGGCGCCCCGATCTCGAGACGGGTTGCCACGATCCGTCCGGCGTTCAGCGAGCCGACCTGCACCAGGTCGCCGGTGATCTGGGCGTTGTCGGTGATGACGAAGTACGTCGACTCGTACCAGTAGCGATACCCGAACAGCAACCCCGCGCCGACCGCGACGAGGAGGATCGGCACGAGGAGCAGCAGCCGCTTGCGGTGCCCCGTCGGCCGACTCAGGTTATCGAGCTGGGCCGCCGATGCGCCGTGGCCGGTGGCGGCCGGAGCCGGATGGCTCGCGGACCGCTGACCCTGGGCATCCGCGTGGGCGTCACCTGGACCCCCGGTAGTGCGGCCCGTCGCCCCGCGCGGCACGCCACCGTCCGTCTCGCTCGGGATGCCGCGCGGCGGACCGGTCGCTGTGGTCGGTGACTCAGTCGGCACACCGTCGCCGCTCGGGTGCTCGGCGTCTCGCCGGCCTCCGATCGACGGAGGCCGCGTCGGCGTCGCCATCTATGCGCCCTCGCCCGTCGGCGGCGAGCCGCGCCGCTCGTCGCACCCGAGCGCCCGCTCCGGGGCGCCCTGCGCCTCGCCGAGCACCCCTCGGATGGTCTGGCCGACCTCGCCCAGTAGCCGCGTCAACGTCCTTATCGATCGGGTCTCAAGCACGTGCTGGACCGTCCGGCCGGCCGGGGGCAGCCGCGGCAGGGCGCCACGACGGTCACCGGGCAGGTCGCGCGCCCGCTCGCTCAGGCGGCCCAGGATCCGGAACTGGGCGAGGGTCATGCCGGCGGCGTGCGGCGCCGCGTGCAGGTCGGCCACGATCGCGCGGATGAGACTCAGCAGCACGCGGACGAGCCGGCGAGCAACCTCGTCGGGAGGGGCGGCCGTTCGGTCCAGGGTTGGCAGGGAGAGGCTCGCCATCGACTCCTCCCGGGTGGCGCGTTGCACGCGCCGCGACATCGCCACGCGCGACCGGTGCGCCTGCCTGCCCATCATATCATTCGCCGGGCGAACGATACGCTGACCTGCCGGCCGAGCACGTCGCTACACGGAGTACCCACCTCCCCAGTCCTGGACAACGGCGCCGTGACTCGCTAATGCCGGACGCGGCGTCCCAGCAACACCCGCCCGAACAGTGCGGTGAGGCTGAGGCCGGTGAGCGCGCGCACCTCGTCCTTGAACCAGCGGTCCACCGGATCGCCGGACGCGATGAGCTGCTCCAGGGCGCGACGCGGGTTGCCGGCCGTCATCGAGACGATCACCGTCTCACCCGATCGCCGCGCTTCGGCGTACCACTCCTCGCGCTCGACCCCGACCGAGCCGGGCAGGGTGCCGGCGTACTGGGGATCGACGTGGAGCGGATGCGTCGCCGACAGCTTCTGCATGGAGCCTCTCCCGCGGCACGCCGCGCGTGGGGCATGCCGGTGGTGCGCCTATTGAACCTCGACGAGGTGAGGCGGACTTAAGGAACCGGACGGCCGCGAGTTCGTTGCCCAGGCTCGCGACCCGTTCGCTGTGGCATCCCCGTAGCGCCGCCCCAGCCGGGAGGGCGCGGTAGCGTCTCGATGGGACCGTGCCTCCCGGCTCGCACCTGCCGACGATGCCACGCCGGTGGCGGAGCTACCCACGCCGCCTACCTGTCCGTCGCGCACCGACCGAGCCTCCCGCCCGAGTTGCTATCATCGGGCATCCTCACAGGCTGTCGCGGAGGGGATCGATGATCTACGAGCTACGGATCTACGAGACGGTGCCGGGTCGACTACCCGACCTGCACAAGCGGTTCGAGACGATCACACTGAAGATCTGGGAGCGCCTCGGCATCAAGCAGGCCGGTTTCTGGACGGCGGACGTCGGCACGTCGAATGAGCTGATCTACCTGATCCAGTGGGAGAGCATGGCCCAGCGCGAGCAGAAGTGGCTGGAGTTCCAGAGTGACCCCGAGTGGATCGAGAAGCGGGCCCAGACCGAGGCGAACGGCCAGATCGTGGCCCGCGTTCGGAACAGCTTCCTCCGTCCGACCCCTTACTCCAGCATCCAGTAGGTGCGACACCGAGGCAACGAGGGCGAGGGGTAGCCCGGAGAGGCCCCCTTCGGTTGCTGGGCCTTCGCAACCGATCTGCCGCTGCGAAGACCCAGTGACATCACCCGGAGGATTCGGTGCCCCTTCGGGACACCATGGACGATGAAGCGGGGGTGACGCCCCTTCACCGCGGGCGCGGTCAGGCGGCGGTCTCGTCGCTGCTGAACATGTCCGCAACGCACCTCCATGAGCCGTCCGCCTGCTGGCGAAGGAAACCACGCCGTCCGGACCCGACTCGTCAATCGACGGGTGACCGTCCACTATTAACCTTCCACGTCTGATATGAGGAGTGAGCCGGATCGTCTTGTAGTCGAGGTAAGGGAACAGCGTGCATGGCGAACGTACCCGACGCGGTTGGCCGCTGCTGACTGTCTGGTTCGCCGTGACTGTGGCCGGCGTGGTCGTCGGCGTGAGCACTGGATTGGTGCTCGCGCGTCTCGCACGCCAGAAGACCAGACGCAACGCGCTGCGCACCCGGCAGGAACCGTGACATCGCACGTGACACGGCTCGGCCCCTCGGGCCGATCAACCGGGGGCGGGGCGGACCATAACGAGCCGCCGGACCGATCAATCCGGACCGATCAGCTCTGGAGCTGGACCAGCGCGAGGTTCATGTTGTTGATCTCGGCGAGCACGCGCACCAGCGCCGTGTTGACCGACGCGAGCGCGCGCGGGTCCCGTGCGTCAACCGCGGTCGTCAGCAGCCCGGCCGCCTCGGCGGCGCGCTCGGCGGCGCGCAGGGCGTAGGTCCGGAC
>JALYGH010000320.1 GCA_030777205.1 Chloroflexota bacterium | reverse complement strand
GGATGCTCAGGTTGTCCAGCAGGACCATCGCGAGCCGGCCCCGCGCGGACGAGCGGGCGACGGCGCGGCGGAGCTGGGCGCAGAAGGGCGCGGCGCGGCGGCTCATCCGAATGATCGGAGGCCTATTGGGCTCGCAGGACGTAGGCGGTGACCGGCTTCGCGATTCCCTTCAGCGTGCAGGTCCGCCGTTCGGCCGCTGGGTAGTCGCGCTCCACCTCGCGATACACCTGCTCCGTAACGAGCACCTCGCCGGGCTGCGATGCCCCCTGGAGCCTGGCCGCCAGGTTCACCACCTCGCCGATTGCCGTGAAGTCCTTGAGGCTCCGGCCGATCTCGCCGATCGCCACGTCGCCGGCGTGGATCCCGACGCCGACCGGCAGGTCGCGCCCGCCCATTCGCGTCATGGCCTGGCACCGGCGCTGTAGATCGATCCCGCTCAGGGCCGCTTGCTTGACGTGGTCTTGCCGACTGATCGGGAAGTTGTAGATCGCGATGATTGCGTCGCCGATCAGCTTGTTGACGATTCCGTCCCGCTCCCAGATCGCCTCGCTGCAGCGGTCGTAGAACTCGCCGAGCATGCTCGATACGTCGCCGGCCTCGACCTCCTCCGAGAGGCTGGTGTAGCCGCGAACGTCGGCGAACAACACCGTCGCCGGGACGATCACCTGCTGAGCTTTCTTGACCGAGCGGAACTTCGTCTCGCAGAGGTTGCACAGGTTCGGGTTCATCCGGCTGATGCGCACGCCGGCCAGCTTGAACGGCACGGCCAGGACCCCCGGATCGGGATGGGGACGCGCATCTGCGTCCAGCACCCCTTGCAGACGGCCGACCTCGAGGCCGGCGCTTCATCCGCCCACTTGCTTGACGGCTCGCCATTCACGGTCTCCCTCCATCCGCTCGTCCACGGCGCGGACGCACGTCCACCTCAGTCAGCCCGCCGAGGAACTACAAGATGCGGGTGCGAACCTCGTCACGGACCTCGCACATGTCCGCGGTCCATTGCATGGCTGATGGAGCCCCCTGGGTAGGCTGTTTGATCGCGATGCCACCACACTGGGGGCCGGGAGCTCTGACTAGCGCTGACCAGAGTACAACAAGAGCCACCTGCCTTGGGACCTATGCAAGGTGGCGACACGAACTCTATCACGGCGCGGTCAGGCCGCGGGCCACTCACGGCTCGGCGTGCAGCAACAGCCCGCTGACTACGCCGGCGGGGGGCCCGCGATTTTCAGGTTGTACTTCTCGGCGATGGCTATGAGGCGGTCCATGTCGGGCGGCTGACCGGCGCTGGGCGCGACCTCGGCCATCTCCTCGAAGGCTTTCTCGAAGCCGGCCGGCGAGATGATCGCCAGGAACCTGGCCGCCTGGGTCCCCGGATTCGAGAAAGTGTGCAGCATTCCTCGCGGGACGAACGCGAACGACCCGGCCCCGACCGTCAACGTCCGGTCCCCGATTAGGACAGTGACCTGCCCCTCGAGCACGTAGAGCGCTTCATCTTCGCCCCCGTGGACGTGCGGAGGCGGGCCGGATGACGATGCCGGTACGGTCGTTTCAACCAGCCCGTACGCGCCCCCGGTCTGCTCGCCGACCGCCTTATAGGTGTAGCGATCCCCGAGGACTGTTACGGCTTTGCCCTCGCCGGGCTGGAGTACAATCGCACGGTCGTGGAACGTCATCGACGCCCTCCCTCGGCACTGGCAAACTCGCCGGAGCCCAGTATAGCGCCTGCTGACGACGCCGGCCTGACTGATGACTGACCCACCGGAGCGAGGTTTCAGCGAGATGTTCGCGAACCGCGGCCGGAACCTCTGCCCGGGACCGGACCGGGCGACCCTGGCTCGCGCATATGATGGACAGCCGCCGCCGCGAGAGGAGCTCCACGCTGGAGGGGTACTATGGACGGCTCTACGGTGAATCGAGCAGGAGAGGGACTGCCGCCGGGCGTTCAGATCGCCTTCCATGACGACATGACCGAGCCCAAGCTGCGGCGGGCCGCGGAGCGTTCCGTGGCCACGCTCCTGGCACATTCCGCCGATGCCGTCGCTCGGGCCCGCGCCGCTGAAGCCCGGCGATCGGAATTGGTGGCCGCGCTGAATGCGCCAGTCGCGAAGCTGATCGAAGCCGATGCGGCGGCGGTCAAGGCGCTCGACGAGCTGCGCACCGAGCACTTGTTCGACGTCAGGCCAACCGACGCGTTGAACGTGGCGACGCCCTACGACCCGAACACCGTGTCCCTCAGGGTGGCGCTGCGAGCACCGGTTCAGGTCCGAGTCCCGCCGTATGACTTCGCCTGGAGCTGGTCCAATGGGAACGCTCCCTTCAACCAGGTGCTCGTCAACGCGACCGGCCGAGTCGGTCTGGACGCCCGATCGGGGTCGATGCCCGGCGGCGCGAGCGGGTTCGTCGAGGCGCACGCGGGGTTCGGCCTGATTCTGAGTACGAGCCGCACGGTCACGGTCACCGGACGTTCATTCCGCAGGATGAAGTACAGCTACGAGGTGCGCGCTGTCGGGGTCGGCGGTAACGCGACCTCCGAGGGCGGCATGGAGTTCACCGCCCTCGAGGATGGCAGACTGGTCGCCAGCGCAAGCGAGAAACTGTGGCGCCACAGGGTGAGCGCAACCTACAGCTCGGGCTTCGACGAGCACGGGGCCGGCGGGGAGGGACCGTACGCGGTGACCGAGCCCCGGGAGCTTGTCTTCACCATGAACCCGGGACACGAGTACACCTTCAACGTCGGCATCTGGGTGTTCACCGATCGATCGACGGGCGCCGGCGCAGCCGCGGCCCAGTCCTTGCTCCAGGGCAACGTGCTCGCCATCACCGTCGAGCGCCCGTAGGGACGGGGCTACGCCTCGAAGCGGCGACATGCGGTGCTGCCTCGGCGCGTCCGACGCGGCGACGGAAAGCTCTCGCAGGCAACGCAGGCCGTCGGCCGGCGCGAGCTTCGACTGGCTCCCCAACGTCGCGCTCCGACCGGGGCGGCCCGCGCCCGCGTGCTCGATGCCGCGTGCGCGACTTTGTAGCCACCGGCATCGTCCACCCGATCACGTCCCCACGAATCGATCGCTACTGCTGGCGCCGGGCGGCCCGCTGCTGGAGGTGGGTGAACAGTTGCGGCATCTCGCCGACCGGCACCTCGATCAGCGTCGGGCCGGCGTGGCCGGCGGCCGCCCGCAACGCCGCGCGCAGGCCGTCCGGTCCCTCGGCGCGGATGCCCTGCATTCCGAACACCTCGGCCAGCCTGGCGAAGCTCGGGTTGCGCAGCTCCGAGGCGATCGTCCGCCCGCCGAACTGCTGCTCCTGGATGCGCCGGACGTTGCCGTAGGCGCCGTCGTCGAAGACGATCGTGGTCAGCGGGATCTCGTGCTGGACGGCGGTCGCCAGCTCCTGGAAGTTGAACATGAAGCCACCGTCGCCGTTGATCGACACCACGCGGCGGTCCGGGTTGCCGACCTGCGCGCCGAGGGCGGTCGGGAAGCCGTAGCCGAGGGTGCCTTGGTAGCCGGAGGTGATGAACGATCGCGGGTGCTCGGTCGGCCAGCCGCCCCACTGGGCCCAGTAGCCGACCTGGGTGCTCTCGCTGACGAAGATGGCGTCCTCCGGGATCTCCTCGCGCATGACGCGCCCGAACGACGCCTGCGGCTCGAGCGTGTTGATGTCGTCGAGCGCCGCCGCCTTCAGCGCGGCCAGCTCGGCGCTCCGATCGGGCCGCGCCCGGTTGTGGCGCTCGACGCCGTCGACGAGCGCCGCGAGGGCGAGCTTCGCGTCCGCGACGATCCCGACCGTCGGCGGCGCGGCCCGGTTGAGTTGGCTGGCATCGGCGTCGACGCGGATGAACGGCACGCCCGGGCGCGGGGTGACGAG
>JALYGH010000319.1 GCA_030777205.1 Chloroflexota bacterium | reverse complement strand
CGGCCGCGCGGCCGCCCGTGCTCACCCGGCGACCTCTCGCACAGCGCCGCGAGGGGGCCCGCCCCGACGCGCCGCCCGCGACCTGAGCCGGTCGCCCGGTAGTCAGGCCATCATCTGGCTCGGGTGGCGCTCGGCGATCGCCAGCAGGTCGCCCTCGAGACTGCCGGTCTCGGGCCGCTCCACGATCCGCCCCAGCTCGCGACCGCTGGCCGGGTCCTCGACGACGAACGTCGGGATGCGCTCGATCCGAAACCGGGCGCGCGTCTCGGCGTCGTCCCCGAGCAGCTCGACCGTCCAGCCGGTCAGGCGCTCGGCAATCCGCGCAAACCGGGGGACCTCCCGGCGGCAGTCAGAACACCACGCGCCCGAGACGACGCGGACGCACGCGGCCGGCCGGAGCGCGAGCACCTGGCGCAGGATGTGGGCGCGGGGCGGATACGCCGCGTACTCGGCGGCGCTCAGCTCGTCGCGCGCGTAGATCGCCAGCCTGGTGTTGTCCTTCACGTCAGCCCCTTGGTCCGTGCGTAGCTCGCGCCAGGAACCGTATCACAACCCGGCGGTATGATCGTCGGGACGGACCTACGGCGGTTTGCAGCCTGACTATGCCGGCCCGATCCCCGCTCCTGATCGAGCTCCCGGACGTCCTGGACGGCCCGCGCGTTCGCCTGCGCCCGCACCGACCCGACGACGCGACGCCGTTGTGGGAGGCCGTGCAGGAGTCGCGCGAGCACCTCGAGCCGTGGATGCCGTGGGTAGACGAGTACCAGGAGCCGGATGACGTCCGGGAGTACCTGGTGCGGGCCCGGGCGCGCTGGGACCTCCGCGAGGACCTGGCCGTCGCGATCGTCGAACGGTCGAGCGGGCGCCTGCTCGGCGGGAGCGGCCTCCACCGAATGAACTGGCCGCTCCGAACCTTCGAGATCGGGTACTGGCTGCGCCGGGGGGCCGAAGGGCACGGGTTCGCATCCGAGGCGGTCCAACTGCTGACGCGCCTGGCGTTCGACACGCTCGGCGCGAACCGAGTCGAGATTCGGGTGGACGCGCGCAACGAGCGGAGCAGGGGCGTGGCCGAGCGGCTCGGGTTCGTCCTGGAGGGGACGCTGCGGCGGGCGGCGGCCGACGTACACGGGCGACCGGCCGACGTGCATATCCTCGCGCTCTTGCCCGAGGAGTACCGGCGCCTGCCCTGGGCCGTGTAGCCCGCCGCCCGGGCCGCATCTACCGCTCGAGCACGATCGCGCGATGCCCTGATCTGTGCTGGACGCAAGCATGAGCGGGCGAGCGCCCCCACACTCGCCCGCCCATCGCTTACGAGAAGCCCATCGTCTTCAGTCCGGCCTGCGCGCCGGCCAGCATGAACCCGAGGTCGCTGCCGGCGACGATGAACTGGAAGCCCTGCTCGGCGCGCTGCTTGCCGTTGGCAGGGTCGCCGGCGGCGATACCGGGGATCTTGCCGGTGTTCTTGCAGGCCTCGATGATCTTCTCGAGGGCGCGGGCGTGGCGGTCGTCCTCACCCTGGCGGCGCGGGTCGATCCCCATCGAGAGGGCCAGGTCGGCCGGACCGGTCCAGCAGCCGTCGACGCCGGGCACCGACATGATCGCCTCGCAGTTCTCGACAGCCTGGATGCTTTCGATCTGGACCGCCACGAA
Organism: Chloroflexota bacterium; assembly: GCA_030777205.1. GTDB lineage: Bacteria > Chloroflexota > UBA6077 > UBA6077 > JACCZL01 > JALYGH01. The sequence continues at coordinate 1,149 of JALYGH010000319.1, read as the reverse complement.
GAGCTGGTCGTTGATCGTGTCCGGGTAGTCGTCGCCGTAGAGCCGGGCGCGGCCCCAGCCCCAGGAGCGCGTGCCGACCGGAGGCAGGCGGCAGGCGCTGGCGGCCGCCTCGGCCTCCTCGCGCGTGTGGACCATCGGGACGACGATCCCCAGCATCCCGTCGTCGAGCAGGCGCCCGATCAAGGTGTAGTCGTTGCGCGCGACGCGGGCCATCGGGATGGCCGGTCCGGCCGCCATCGCGACGAGCGAGGCGATCGTCGAGTCGTCGCCGTACGAGCCGTGCTGGCGGTCGAGCAGGATGAAGTCGATCCCGGAATGGGCGAGCGCCTCGGCAGCGAGCGCCGAGCCGAGCCCGAGCGCGTAGCCGAAGGCGGGCTGCCCCTGGAGCATCTTCTGCTTGGCGGTGTTGGTCCTCACGCTGCGGTCCTCCCCTGGATTGCTCGCGACCGGCGCCGTGCCGTCGAGCGCCCGTGATCGAGTCGGATGTGGCCGATCGCGCTCGCGCGGGTCGGCGGCATCGTAGCCCGTCGACGGCCGGTGATGCAGGCGCAGGGTCCAGCGAGCGTCCCCGCCAGGCGTGTTTCGTCTACTCCGGCGCCCCTCTGTCGAGCGCGATCACGGTCCCGTCGCCGGCCGTTGCAGGCCCGTCGCGAAGCGTCCCACGCGCCCCGTCGCGCCGGTAGAGTGCTGGCGAGAACACGTCGGGCTGCGAGCGTTTCGCCGGCCCGTCTGCCGCGCCCGGGGGTGCATGCTGTCCGCCGACCGCTTCAGGCTACCCGCCTTACTCTTTCGTGCTGCGCCGTTCGCCGTCCCGCCGGATGGGCCGGGCGCTGTCCCGCCCCGCCCGGCGCCCGAGGGACCCGTGCCGGCCGGCTTCCGGACACGCGCCCGGATCGAGGCGGTCGGCCTCGTCGCGCTCTGGCTCTTTGCCTTCGCGATCCGACTCCCGTACCTCTGGTCCGCGCCCATCTCCCCCGACGAGGCTCGCGAGGTCGGGCGCGCCCTCGCCGCATACCCGACCGCCGACTGGCTCACCCCCGACGCGGCCACCCCGTACCTCGGCACGGTCCACGACGTCATCCTCGGCGTCGCCTTCGGGCTGTTCGGCCCGAGCCCTCAGCTCCCGCGCCTCGTCGCGGCCCTCCTGGC
>JALYGH010000318.1 GCA_030777205.1 Chloroflexota bacterium | reverse complement strand
GCCACGGCCGGGTCGACTGGCGGATGGCCCTGCTCACCAGCGTCGGCAGCGCGCTCTCCGGGCCACTCGGCGCCGCTGTCAGCGTCAGTCTGCCCCAGGCCGCCGTGAAGCTGGTGTTCGCTCTGTTCCTGCTCGTGGTCGGGGTGAACGCCCTCTTCCCGCGGCTCCTCACTCGGACGGCCGGGCCACCGCGTGCCCGTCCGGACCGACTCGGGATCCCGGTCCTGCTGGCGTGCGGCCTGGTCGTCGGCTTCGGCTCCGGGCTGGTCGGCGTCGGCGGGCCGGCCATCCTGGTCCCGCTGCTGGTGCTGCTCGGGCTGCCGGTCCCGACCGCCGTCGGCGTCAGCCAGGTGAACCAGGTCGTGGCGTCGGCCTCCGGCGCGGTCGGGCACCTGGCGTTCGGCGGCGTCGACCTCGTCCTGGCGGGCGCCCTGACCGTGTTCGAGGTGGTCGGCGTCTGCGTCGGCGCGCTCCTGAGCCGACGGGTCAGCGCGAACGGCCTCAAGGTGGTCGTCGGGCTGCTCTGCCTCGTCGTCGCCGTGTGGACGCTCGCCGGCCTGCTCAACTGACGGCCGCCCAGCGCTCGCGACTTGTGGGCGCGCGCTCGGCCCCACCCCCGGTCAGGCCACCTCGAACCGCAGCACGGTGACCGAGTGGGCGGGGAACTCGTAGGTCAGGCAGGCGCCGGCCTCCAGCCGCCGCTCGCGCACGCGTACCGCGTCCGGCCGATCGAACGTGTTGAGCGTGTGGGGGTCGTCGCCGTTCACCTCGTAGGCCACGCCGCGGGTCGCCCGCCGACCGTCCTGCAGCTCGATCGTCGTCGAGATCGGCCGGTCCCGGTCGCGGTTGACGACGCCGAGGACCAGGGCGCCCCTGGCCTCGTCAGAGGTCGCCGCCACGTCGAGCAGCGGGAACGGCCCGAGGTCGGCGACGCGGTGCTCGCGCGGCGAGGTCTCGTCCTCCGGCCGCAAGTCGTACAGCTCGCACTCGACGAACGGATCGAGCGCAACCTCCGCCATGTGCTCGGCGTAGAGGCGCAACGGGTGATACACCGCCTGGAGGAACAGCCCCTCCGTGTTGGTGAAGATCGCCCCGATCGCATTGACGAGCTGGGCGAAGTTCGCCAGCCGCACCGTGCGGCAGTGGCGGATGAAGACGTTCAGGTAGCTCGCGATGGCCAGTGCATCGGACAGGTCGTACTGCTCCTCGATGCCAGTCCGCCGGTGGACGGGGCCGCGCGCCCGGTACCAGACGTTCCACTCGTCGTAGGCGACGTAGATCGGGTGCCGGAGCTTCTGGTCGTAGCGGGCCTTGTCGATCAGCCCCTGGGTGATCCGCAGCGCGCGCTCGGCCTGCTTCGGCGCGAAGACGTTCGAGTAGTAGTGCTCGCTGCCGGTGTAGAGGTGGATGCTGTGGAAGTCGACGTACGGCGCCAGCCCGTCGATGACGATCCGGTCCCAGTCGCTCCAGCCGTCCTTGCCGCAGGCGACCAGCTTGATCGACGGATCGGTCAGGCGCATCACCTTGGCGAACTCGCGGGCCTTCTTGACGTAGTCCTCGGGCGACATCTGGCCGAGCTGCCAGGGGCCCCACAGCTCGTTGCCGAGCCCCCAGTACGTGACGTTGTACGGCTCGGGATGGCCGTGCTTGCGGCGGAGGTTCGCCCAGTGGGTGTTGCCGGTGCCGTTGCAGTACTCGACCCACGCCTGGGCCTCGTCGATCGTGCCGGTCCCCATGTTGACGCAGATGTAGGGCTCGGTCCCCAGCTCGCGAGCGTAGGCGATGAACTCGTCGGTCCCGAAGCGGTTTGACTCCTCGCCGGACCAGGCCAGGTCGACCTTCCGGGGGCGCTCGTCGACCGGCCCGACCCCGTCGAACCAGTGGTAGCCGCTGACGAAGTTGCCGCCCGGCCAGCGCAAGTTCGGCAGCCGCAGGGCCCGGATGGCGTCGAGGACGTCCCTACGGAAGCCATGCTCGTCGCTCAGCGGCGAGCCCTCCTCGTAGATGCCGCCGTAGATGCAGCGGCCGAGGTGCTCGATGAACCCGCCGTAGATGTGGCGATCCACCGTCCCGAGCCGGCGGTCGAAGTCGATCTTGATTCTCGCCATGCCGTTCGTGCCCTCCGGGCGGCGCGGCCGCCCCCGGAGTCGACGTCCGCGGCCGTGGCGGCCGGGGCTCGTAATCGTCGGGCGCGGTCGCCGGGACAAGTTGTGCGCATGACCGTAGCACCTGTCCCGGCGACCGGCAATCGGCGCCCGGCAACTCGGCGCCCGGGCCTCACCACGTCGGCTCCCGCCCCGTTCCGCCGGCGTTCGCGCGGCGGGCATTCGGCGCTCGAGATGGCGGCCCGTGCCGCGATGGCTCCGCGCTGCCGCCAGACGAGGATGACACGATGCGAACGGCCTGCTATCATGGCGTCGTCTCGTCGCGCGGCTCGTGGGGACGGCCGAGTGGGCTCGGGACGACGCTCCGGAGCATCGGCGCGGGGCTGGGCGCGGCGGAGCGGAAGACGGCCACTCGTGGGCGGCGCGCATCGGACCCGGATGGGCTCGATCTGGGGTGGGGGCAGGCCTGTGGCGGGTCCTCCGAAGAAGCTGGTCACCTTCCTGTTCACGGACATCGAAGGAAGCACCGCGCTCTGGGAGCGGGACCCCGATGCGATGCGCGGGGCGCTGCTGCGCCACGACGGCATCCTCCACGGGCTGATCGCGCTCCATCGTGGCGAAGTCTTCAAGATGACCGGCGACGGCTTCGACGCCGCCTTCGGGCGGGCCGCGGCCGCGCTCGACGCCGCGGTCGCGATCCGCGACGTCATCGAGCGGACGCCGTGGCGAGGGCTCGGGGAGCTGCGGGTCCGGGTCGCGGTGCACACCGGGGAGGCGGAGTACCGTGACGGCGACTACTTCGGCCAGACGGTGAACCGGGCCGCGCGGCTGCTGGCGACGGCGGAGGGCGGTCAGGTGCTGGTGTCCGAGGCGACGGTCGGGCAGGCCCAGGGTCGCCTGCCGCCCGGTGTCTCGCTGCGCGACCTGGGTGACGTGCGGCTGCGCGACGTGGCTGAGCCGATCCGCGTGTACACGGTCGAAGGTCGCCGAGATCCGGACGAGGTAGGGGTGGACCGGCCGGACGGGCATGCCCGGGACGTGACGCGGTCGGAGATGCCCGGCGTCCGCGACGATGACCCGGGCGGCCGGGGCGCGGCTCGCGAGATTCTCGAGCTGCCAGCGGCGGCGCCCGACGCCGACACGCTGCGCATCTATACGCTGGGCGGCTTCCGGATCGAGCGGGGCGGCCGGCAGATCCATCCGAACGGTCGGAAGTCGTTACCCGGCGGCCAGTTGTTCAAGTGCCTGCTCACGCGCGAGACGCGGCGGCTGGTGCGGGACGAGGCCTTCGAGCTGTTCTTCGAGAAGTCCGGCGAGGCGGCGAAGGACACGATCCGGTCGCAGTTATCCAGGTTCCGCGATGTCGTGGAGCCGGGCATGTCGGCGGACGAGAGCGTGATCGTGTACCGCAACGGTATCGTGGCGATCCGGCCCCGTGCGAACGTCTGGGTGGACGCGGATGCCTTCGAGCAGCTCGTCGCCCGAGCCCGCCGGGCCGACGCACCCGACGACCTGCTCGAGGAGGCCGACCGACTGTACGGCGGGGACTACCTGCCGGACGACCTGTACGCGGACTGGGCCGGCCCGCGTCGAGAGGCGCTGCGGCGGCTCTGGACTGGCCTTCAGGTCGACCTGGCCCGGGCGCGCGAGCGGCGCGGCGACGTCGACGGCGCGGCGACGGCGCTCCAGCGCCTGCTGGGCGCCGATCCGTGCGACGAGCGAGCCGCCCGCGCGCTGATGCTGCTGCTGGCGCAGCACGGCCGGCGCCCGGAGGCGTTGCGGGCGTTCCAGCGGCTCGCCGAGGCGCTCGCGAAGGAGCTTATGGTAGAGCCGTCCGCGGACACGCTCGAAGTCCGTCGCCGGATCGTCAACGGCGAGGTCCTGGCCGCCGACACCCCGAACAGGACTGTTAGCGCCCCGACCTCGCAGGCTGACGGACGCCCCCCACCGCCGCTGGCGAAGCCCGCCGTGTCGGCGCCAGACGGGGGACCGTCCGAGTTCCCGCCGCCGGTCGGCGCCACCCGACACGCGAGCACCCTGCCGGCGCCGACGACGGCGCTGATCGGCCGCGAGCGAGAGGTGGCCGACGTTCGCGCCCTGCTCCTGTGCGACGACGTACGGCTGGTGACACTGACCGGCCCCGGCGGGGTAGGCAAGACCCGCCTGGCCGTCGAGGTCGCCCACCTCGTACGCGAGGAGTTTCGCGACGGCGTCTGGTTCGTGCCCCTCGCCCCGATCAGCGACGGGTCGCTGGTCGTCCCGACTGTCGCGCAGGTGCTCGGGGTCCGCGAGGCGCCGGATCGGCCGCTCTTGGAGAGCCTGGTGGATCACCTCCGGGAGCGCGAGGCCCTCCTGCTCGCGGATAACTTCGAGCAGGTCGTGTCGGCCGCGTCGAAGCTGTCCAATCTGCTGGCCGCCGCGCCGCGCCTGAAGATCCTGGTGACGAGCCGGTTTGTGCTGCGCCTGAGCGGCGAGCACGCCGTCGCCGTCCCGCCGCTGGCCCTTCCGGATGCGGACGGTGAGCCATCGGCCAAACCATCTGAACCCTCACCGTCCGTGCGCTTGTTCGTCGAGCGCGCCCGCGCAGTTCGGCTGGACTTCGCGCTGACCCGAGACAACGGGGTCGCGGTCGCGGAGATCTGCCGGCGCGTAGACGGGCTGCCCCTGGCCCTCGAACTGGCCGCCGCCCGCGTCCGCCACCTGCCCCCGGCGGCGCTGCTTGGGCGCCTGGCGCAGCGACTACCGCTGCTCACAGGCGGGCCGCGCGACCTCCCGGGTCGGCAGCGTACCCTGCGGGACGCCATCGCCTGGAGCTACGACCTGCTCGACCCGGCGGAGCGGCGGCTGTTCCGCCGCCTGGCCATGTTCGCTGGCGGCTGCACGCTGGAGGCCGCCGAGAGGGTCTGCGACGCCGAGGGCGACCTCGGGATCGACGTGCTGGACGGGCTGGCCTCGCTCGTGGACAAGAGCCTCCTGCAGCAGGTGGACGGCCTTGACGGCGAACCGCGCTACGTGATGCTGGAGACGATCCGCGAATACGCGCGTGAACAACTTGAGGCGAGCGGGGAGCTGCACGCCATCCGAGGCCCCTTTGTCGATTTTTTCCTGGCCCTGGCAGAGGAAGCGTCGCAGAAGCTGCTCGGGCGGGAACAGCGCGAGTGGCTGCGACGGCTGGATGCAGACCTTGACCATCTGCGAGCAGTCCTTGGATGGAGCCGTGATGGGGAGATCGCCTGTGAGGCGGGACTCCGCCTCGCGGGAGCCCTCGTGATGTACTGGGAGTTCCGGGGCTTCGCCATCGAGGGGCACGACTGGGTGATGGCGATACTCGCCCTGCCCGGCGCATCGGCGCGCACGGTCGCCAGGGCGCGAGCACTTTATTCGGCAGCTTTTCTCGTCGCGATGCGTGGTGACTTTGCCACTGAGCGATCCCTGGCTCAGGAGAGTGCGACGATCTTTCGGGAGGCCGAGGATCTCCGGGCGGCAGGCCGCTCCCTCGCTCAGCAAGCTGTCGCCGAGGCGCGACTGGGGAACAGGGACATGGCTCGATCGCTGCTCGAGCAGAGCGTGGCAATCGCTCGGGAATATGGCGATACGTGGGGCCTTGCCTTTGCGCTCGGCAACTTAGGGGATGTCGCCTATCAGGAGGCCGACTTCGCCGCCGCGCGCCAGTATCGGGAGGCGGCTGCCTCGTTGGCCCGCGAAATCAGCGATTGCCACACGCTTGGGCTTGCACTCGCCGGTCTCGCGCTCGTGGCACGAGTTCAGGGGAACCTCGACAAATCTGCGAAACTATTCAATGAAACCTTGCGAGTAGGCAGCGAACTGAAGGATCAGTGGATCATACCCCGGGCGATCGGTGGGCTGGCGGGTGCGGCTGTTCTTGCCGGCAATTACGTGCGGGCGGCCCGCCTGTTCGGCGCCACGGCGGCCATGCGAGGGGTGAGTGGGATAAAGGAGGCCGCCCGTTCTTTTCGCGTCATGTATGAGCGCGACGAAGCCGAGGCGCGGACAGCCCTCGGGGACGAGACATTCGCAGCGGCGTGGGCCGAGGGGCGGGCGATGACCGTGGAGCAGGCCGTCGCCTACGCCCTCGACGAGCAGGGAACCGCGTAAGCCGGTCTGGACGAGACTGCACCCTCGACGCCGCGTCTGTTTGCACCGTACGTTCGTGCCGACCCGAGAACTGAGATCCGGACGTCCGCTCGGCGTTAGGTCCGGTATGACGTCCTGACACCATGGTCACCGTTGCGTTGAGCCTCCGAGACAATGACCGTCAGCGGGGGGTCCTGTTTGACGGTGTACATATTGATGAGCCTGGCGCCCTCGAGCGACTCCTCCCTCACTCGTTCCTCCTCACCGCGCCGGACGTGCGCATACAGGTCGCGTGGTTCGGGCGCTGACACCGCGAAGCAATCGCCGAACTCGACAGTACCGTAGTCGGGCAGCTCGTAGTAACACGGGAAGGGCTCCTGGGTCTCGGTCGGCCAGATGGTGGGGCGCTCCACGATCCACTCGGCCGTCGCCCCGGACACCAGGACCGGAACACGCGGGCCAGACTCCTGCAAATCCAAATAGGACGTCGGCTCATCGGTTTCGAACGGCGTACAGAGTTCGCCGGTACAGTTGTTCTTGACGATGAACCTCACCCTGGTCGGACTGACGACGAAGATGCTGCACATCACCTCGTCGCCCGGGTTGACCTTCAGCGGGACGGTGACCGGAGGTAGATTCTTGGCGCCTCGGAGCCACCACTGCCACCAGACCGACGTCCTGGCCTCTGATTCGCCGCAAGCGAGGTAATGGGAGGTCCCGATCTGGGGCAGGGACGCGTCGTAGTACCTGCGCTGACCGTCGAGGCCGATCCACACTGAGCAGTCAAACGCGGCGTTGACCGGCGCACCGGGCGGGCGCGACACGCGCGGCACCCGCCACCAGCCGTGCACCTCGGTAAACATCCGCCCGTCGCTCGGCGTGATGTACGCCCCCGACCAGTTGAAGCTGGACTCGCGCCCCCTCCTGGTGATGACGCGCCGATCCGGGGACTCCGCGTTCATCCTGGATGACGCGGCGGCGAGCGGGTTTCCCCCACTGTAGGCGATGTTTCGATCCGAACTGCTGCTCCCTGCTCGGCGACGTCGGAAGCGGTGATCGAATTTGAACTCCCCTCTGACGAGCTTCACGGGTAACGTCTCCGGTGACGGAGAGTTCGGGGCAGACGTGTGGCCGGACCTGCCCGCATACATCCGTTCCCAGAACGCATGGAGGCCGGGCTGCGTCGCCTTGTCTGGCTTCGGCGGTATCCCGAACTCCCGGGGGTCGTCCTCTTCGGGATTGAACGGTCGGCCCGGGGACCGGACGAACTTCGTCACACCTCGTATTTTTTCAAGGTGGGCGTCGAGGGCCGCGTCCGCCTCTGCTGTCACGTGCCTTACCTCACCCGAGCAGCCACTCTCGCCGCGCGGCCTCGACAGTCGCCGCGAACAACTTGACCTTCATCCGCGTCAACGCATCGAACAGCACCTCGGCGAGCTTCTCGCCGGCCGTGGAGTCGCTTCGATAGTGCAAGCCGGCAATCTCGCGGTTCCGGGCTACTCGCCTGGCGAGGACCACGAGGTCAAGTGCCAGGGCAACGGCAGCCTCCCGATCGAACGATTCAGTCGCGAGGACGTGGACGACGCATCGCGCCATCAGGTGGGCCTGCGTAGCGTGGCCGCTGGGAAATGACGGGTGTCCCGGCATGGGCACCGGCGGTATCAGCGCCGGCAGTACCTGGGACGGCCGAGGTCGCTGGTAATGGTCCTTGAAGAACAGGGCAGCGAAAGAGCCGATGAGGCTGGCCATGTGCAGGACGCGGTAGGTGTGGGGATGCGAGCCCGGCGTGATGGACAGCAGCCCCATGAAATCGCTGATGAACTCGACGTCCTGCGACAGGATCTCGCCCATCGCCGCCGCGCGCTCGTCCCGCGCCTCGCGCACCAGCTGCCTCAGCTCCTTATCGTCCGCTACCTTGGTGGACAGCAGGTTCGTGAGCTCGCGTTCGGCGTCATGCTTCCACGTTGAATCTATAGCGATGAACTCGTGCAACACGCGCCAGGCGTGCCATCTCGCGGACCAATTCTGATCACCGAACCGATCAGGCTGCAGATCTGGCCTGCGCAACTCGCTGATTCGAGTCTTGCCGTTGATCTGGATCTTACCCTCACTGTTGAGAAGCAACGATCGAAACGGCTCGCCGGTCGGGGGATCATCGGTTGGGATCATCGCGGACACGAACGGAAAGTCCGAACGATCGTTGATGAACCAACCGCCGCCCAGGTCGCCGGCGATACCCGCGTTGCCGGTGTTGCCCGTGTTGCCGGTATTACCGGTGTTCCCAGTGTTGCCGGTGTTGCCCGTATTTCCGGTCACGAAACCCTCCGATTCTCCCCACGGTGAGCCACCCTGACCTATCGGAACACCACTGACATCCGTGCATAATACCAGTCCCTCTGGACGGTGCCGCATTTTCAGCGGAGCCGTGGCGCTTGGGGGCACGTCGCCTCGCAGCCCAAGCCCCCGTCGGGTGGCGGCACTTCCCAATATGCGGCACGGCCAGCCGGGCTTGGTATTATCATGCGGATTCAAGACTCGCCGAGGCGGCAGTCAACACCCGAACACGGCCTTGCAGGAGTAACCGACTGGCCATCGGGACGGCAGCCTGCAACGTCCGATCCACGACGCGTACCCAGGAGTTCACGGATTCGTACGCTGTCGGTCAGTCTTCGGCCTGAGTACCGGAGGTCTCCAGGGCGTTGAGCACGCGTTCGGCCGTCAACGGCATGTACGTCACCCGCGCGCCGCAGGCTGCGACCGCGTTGGCCACGGCGGGCGCCACGCTGGTGTTCGTCAACTCGCCGGCCGCTTTGGCGCCGAGCGGTCCCGGCCCGTCCAGCGGATCGTGGATCAGCACGGTCCTGAACGCGGGCGTATCCATCGCGCATGGGATCTTGTAATCGCCCAACGTCGCCGTCGTGACCTGCCCGTCCTGGACCTGGAGCTCCTCCATTAGCGCCGCGCCGAGCCCCATCACCAGTCCGCCGTCCAGTTGGCCCTGGTGTGCGACCGGGTTGATGATCGTTCCGACATCCGCGGCCAGCAGCACGTCGTGGATGCGCACGGCGCCCGTGTCCCGGTCGATCTCCGCCTCGACCACGTATCCGGCAAACTCGAACTCCCCCGGCTCGCCCGGTGCATGGGTGCCATCGTAGGCGCCGGTCACTTCGACAGGTGCGCCGCGGACGATGGCGGCTGCCACGTCCTCGAAGGAAGCGGACTCGTCACCGGCCACGAAGCAATCACGTTCAAGTCGGACTTCACCCGCGGGCCAGCCCATGGCTTCGGCCGCCAGGTCCTCCAATCGGGCCTTGAGCTCGGTCGCGCCGGCCTGCGCAGCGCGGCCGAGGACGTGCGTGGTGCGCTGGCCACCGACGCCGGGATCAGGCGCCGGCCCGTCGGTGTCGCAGTGGCGCACGACGATCCTCTTCGGATCGACCGACAGGACGGCCGCCGCGACGCGGCGCAGCACGGTATGCGCACCGACTCCCTGGTCGACGACGCCGGTCACCACCTCCACGGCGCCATCCTCGTCGAGTCGTACCTGGACCGACGTGGCACCCGCGCCGATGTGGCGGACACCCAGCGCGACGCCACGGCCGCGGCCGGCGGGCAGGGCGCCGTGCCAGTCAGACTCGCGCTCCAGCCGGTCCAGCACCTCGATCGCCCGCGCACGGCGAAACACCTCGCCCGTGACGCTTCGGTCCCCGTCGCGCACCGCGTTCCGACGGCGCAGCTCGATCGGATCGATGCCCAGGGCGTCGGCGATCATGTCGACGTGACTCTCGCCCGCAAACATCGACTGCGGATCGCCCGGTGCGCGCATCGAGCCGCCGGGAATGCTGTTGGTGTACACGCACCTGACTTCCAGCCGGGTGACCGGGACGCGGTAGGCGGTGAGCGTCTGGTGCGCGGGGACCACCAGGGCGGGCCCGGCCTTGCCGGCAGCATAAGCGCCGCCGTCGAGCAGCACGTCCGACTGGTGGGCGAGGAACCTGCCATCGCGATCGACGGCGGTCCGGAGCTTCAGGATCGCGGGATGGCGCGCGTTGCTCGCCTGCATCTCGTCGAGGTAGCTCATCACTGCCTTGATCGGCCGGCCGGTGGCGCGCGCCAGGAAGCAGCAGGCGTACTCGTCGATGGACAGGCCCTTCCCGCCGAAATCGCCGCCGATGAACGTGGTGTCGACGACGATCCGGTCCGCCGGGATGCCCAGCCCCGCCGCAAGCTGTCGGCGAAATTGCCCCGGCGCCTTGTTCGTATTGATGACGTGGACGCGATCCTGCTCGTCGATCCACACGACGCACGCGCGCGGCTCGATGAATCCCTGGAACTCGCGCGCCGTCGTGAAGGTGTGCTCGAACACGTGGTCCGCGCGTGCGAAGACCTGGTCAATGGACTCGCCGGTCTCGGACTTCTGGACGACGGAGTGCCCGTGCACGTTGGGGTGGGACGTCCGCGGCCGCTTCGGCCCCAGGAACGCGTAGGTATCGGCATCGGGGTGGAGGATCGGCGCGTCCGGATCGAGCGCGTTCTCGAGGGAGACGAGCGGCAGCTCCTCGTACTCGACCTCGACCAGGCGCGCGGCCTCGTCCGCGGCGGCCGTACTCTCGGCGGCGACGGCGCCCACGCGATCTCCGATCATCCGAACGCGGTCGATCGCCAGCGCCGGCCAGTCCTGGAGCTGTCGACCGACGCCGACGAAGCCGATGTCGGCACCGGTGAGCACCGCCTGCACGCCCGGCACCGCGCGGGCGGCGCGCGTGTCGATGGAGGCGATGCGCGCATGCGGGAACGGGCTGCGCGCGTACGCCAGGTGCAGCATGCCCGGCAGGCGCACGTCGGCCGTGTAGCGCGCCGCGCCGGTGACTTTGAGCGGCCCTTCGACCCGGTACTCGGGTTGGTCGAGCAGTTCTCGCGGAACGTCAACAACAGGCATCGGGTCAGTGCCCCTCATCAAACTGATCGCGAAGGGACCGGAGCGCGCGCTCCGTCCAGACGCGCGCCATCCGTCGCTTATACGCGGCCGACCCGCGCGCATCGCTCGGCGGATCGACCACGCCGTCGACGAGCGCGGCGGCCTCGGCGATCCTGACGTCGGTCAGCCGCTCGCCGACCAGGGCGTCCTCGACGACGCGCGCCCGCAGCGGCACCCCGGCCGCTCCACCGAGCGCGACGCGGGCGTGCTC
>JALYGH010000317.1 GCA_030777205.1 Chloroflexota bacterium | reverse complement strand
GATGGCGAGCGAGCGTCGCGGCGGGACGGGGATGGGATCGCCGCGCGGCTCGGGCGGGCCATCGCGGAGCGGGGCCTGACGCGGCGGCAGGTCGTCCTGCGCATGGGGGCGCAGTGGCGCGGGACGGCGTACGCGGTGCTCGCGGGCACGAAGCCCGACCCTCGCATCGGGACGATCGCCGCGTTCTGCAACGCCATCGAGGCCGACCCCGACCGGCTACTCGGCCGGCCCCCCGCGCCGTTGGACCCCGAGCTTCAAGGCGTGCTGGACGAGGTCCGGTGCCTGCCCGAGGACGACCAATGGCGCGTGGTGGAGTGTATCCGCGACGTTCGCCGCCCGCAGGTCGGGTCGCACGTTCGGCGGGGGAGGCGGCCGCGAAGCACGGGGCGCGAGTAACGGCGTCGTGCGGATGCCGGCTCATCGACGCCCCTCCCGCGATGCCGCAGCGGCCGATCACCGGCCGACCCACGGAGCAGGACGCCCGCCCGCCCCCGAGCCTAGTACTCCGTCAGCCGTGATGTGACGAGTGCAGCCGCTTCAGCTTGAAGCGGGCAGCCGGGGCGGTGAAGTGCCCAGAGTCGAGCGCGATTCGCGAGGTGCTGAGGCTGCCGATCGGCGGTCCGGCATGGAAATGCAGAGATCACCTCGCGAATGCGAGGTACAATGGCTCTTGCGGATCTCCCGCTGACATGCGACCGGACGCGTGGGCCGCCCCAGCATCGGGCGACCGTCACGCCCGTATGGAGCCGGGCCTGTTGGCTATCCCCGCCTCTGCGGATCGCCACATCGTCATCGTGGCGAACCGGGGCCCGAACGACTTCGTCCTCGAGGACGGGGCGTGGGTCGCCCGACCGGCCTCGGGCGGCCTGGTCAGCATGTTGGCCCCCCTCGCCCGCCAGCCGCATGTGAGCTGGGTCTGCTGCGTCTCCGAGCCGCCGGGGGCCTCGCGGACCCGCCGTGCGCTCTACACCACCGCAGCCGACCAGACTGACCCGGAGCTGGACATCGTCCCGGTCCCGCTGCCGGCCGAGGTCTACCACGCGTACTACGGGCAGATCAGCAACGAAGTGCTCTGGATGCTCCAGCACGGCCTGATCGGCCCGTTCGGCACCGAGTACTTGGACGAGCGCCGGCACCGCGCCTGGGAGCAGGGCTACCTGGCGGCCAACGGCCGGCTGGCGGCGGCGATCGTCGCCCGTGCGCCGGCGCCGGCGGCGTTCCTGATCCAGGACTATCATCTGTACCCGCTGCCGGCCCTGCTCCGCCAGCACTTCCCCGCCATCCCGATCCTGCACTTCACCCACATCCCGTTCCCGGAGCCGTCGGTGCTGAAGCTGCTCCCCAAAGCCTGGCGGGAGACGATCCTGCGGGGCTTGCTCGGGGCCGACGTGGTCGGCTTCCAGACCGGGCGCGACGTGCGGGCCTTCCTGGCTTGCTGCGAGGAGCTGCTGGAGCGGGAAATCGATCGGCGGGCCTCCACCGTGTCGACCGCCGGCGGCCGCCGGGTCCGCGCCCGCGCCTTCCCGGCCAGCGTCGACCCGCCCGCGCTCCGCGAGACGATGGGCTCTGAGCCGGTCGCGGCCGCCCGACGACGGCTGGCCCCCGACGTGGGCGGGCAGAGCGTCGTGCGCGTCGACCGGCTCGACCCGAGCAAGAATCAGGTCATCGGGTTCCTCGCGTTCGGCCGTCTGCTCGAGCTGCGGCCGGACCTGCGCGGGCGGGTTCGGTTCTTGGCGTTCCTGGTGCCGTCGCGCACCGACCTGCGCGTCTATCGCGCCTATCGCGACGCTGTCTACCGGATGATCGAGCGCATCAACGGCCGCTTCGCCGCCGAGTGCGGCGGCGAACCGATCCAGGTGTTCTACACCAACGACCGCGAGCAGGCGCTGGCGGCGATGGCGGACTGCGACGTGCTGCTGGTGAACTCGCTGGCCGATGGCATGAACTTGGTCGCCAAGGAATGGGCGGTCGTCTCGGAGCGACCGGGGGCGCTGATCGCATCCGAGACGGCGGGCGTGGCCGAGGAGACGGCCGACAGTGCGCTGCTTGTCTCGCCGCTGGATGTCGAGGGGACTGCCCGCGCGATGGCCCAGGCCCTGGACATGCGGCCGGACGAGCGCGCCGCCCGCCTCGCTCGCTTGCAGGGGCGCGTCGCTCGGTGGACGGCCGCCGAGTGGCTCACCTCGCAGCTTGCCGAGCTGGGCTGCTCGGACGGCGGGCCGGCCAACGCCAAGAGGATGGCGGCCACCAACACCACCTGATCCCGCTGGTGCGCCTCGGCCCCGACCGGCCCGCTCTGCCGCCTCGGGTGTCGGAGCGTCGTGGGACGGGCCCTAAGACTGTCGGGCGCAGCACTCTGGTCCGGTTCGCGCACTAGCACCTGCTCGCGGCTCGCTAGTCGACCTACCTCCCACCCGTCAGATGAGGGCTGACACGGTACTAGTGGGTCACTTGGCATGAGCGTCGCCATTGATCGAGCGCTGTAGGTCGGCGATGGATCGGACGACGAGTGGTGGCGCCGGAGCCGCCGAGGGCATGGTGGTGGCGCTGGCGGCTGCGCTGG
>JALYGH010000316.1 GCA_030777205.1 Chloroflexota bacterium | reverse complement strand
AGGGAGTGCCTCGCATTGCCACACCGGTGGCGACTGCCCCGACTACGGGGTCACCCTCAGCACCGGCCGGCGATGGTCCAACCGGTAATCCCGTCGTCGAACTCTCGGATGTAGGGGTGCGCGACTGGCCGCTCGGCGTGACCTCCGCCACCGCGTCGCGAAGTGCCGCGCCCAGTGACGCGGCGTCGGCACGGCGGAGCCGCGCGACCGGGCCGGCCAGCGCGACCATCGACGCGGTCGGGTCTGCCCCGGCCGCGAGCGGCGCGGCGATCATCCAGACGTCCGGCAGCAGCTCGCCCTCGACCAGGCCGTGGCCGTCGGCCGTCGCCGCATATCCGGTCCACTCGCCCCCCAGCCTCAGCCCGACGGTCGGCACGAACCGCAGCGGGTGACGTCCCTCGCGGGCCGCGGCCAGCGCGAAGCCGTCGCCGCACGCCGACCAGAGCAGCGCCGTCTCGCCGGTCCGGTCGACCAGCGGGCCGGCGATCCGCTCGAAGAGCTGCGCGGCGGTGCAGGCCCGAGCGGCCGCCTCGCCCAGCCCGATCAGCGTCGGACCGAGCGCATAGCGGCCGTCGGCGTCACGCACGACGACCCCCGCCGCCCGCAATGGCGCCAGGATGGTCAAGAGCGAACTCGGTCCGATCCCCAGCTCACGGCTGAGGCGGCTGAGCGAGCAGGGCTCCTCGGCCGCGGCGAGGTGCTCGACGGCGAGCACCGCCCGCGCAACGGCCGGGGCGTGCTGGCCCGGCACCGGCTCCATTTTCTTCACGCTGCTGAATGGACTATCAGCATGGTGAATGAAGCGTAGCCGGCCGGTGGACCTGGGGGCAACAACCGGGCATGCGAGGCCGCGCGTCGGGGCCCGCGCGATGCGCGCAACGGCGGCGGCTCCCGTCTCCATCGGCCGAGACGGGGCCGCCCGCTGTATCGTCCCCGAGCGCCCCTTCGCCGGCCGAAGACCGCCGTCGCGCAGGACGGGGCGAGCGGACTACCCCGCCAGCTTGCGGAGACGTGGCAGCACGTCCTTGGCGTACAGCTCCAGGAAGCGCCGCTGGTCGTTGCCCGGCGCGTGGAACACCAGGTTGGTGAACCCCATCTCGAGGTACGGCTTGATCCGCTCGACCTGCTCGTCCGGATTATCCGAGACGATCCAGCGGCTGGCCGCCTTCTCGGTCGGCAGCTCGGCCGCCAGCCGCTCCATCTCGCGCGGGTCCTCGACACCCGTCTTCGCCTCCGGCGGCAGCGCGAGCGCGGCCCAGATGCGGGTGTCTTCCAGCGCCTGTTGCCGGTCGGTATCGTACGACACCTTCATCTCGATCATCTTCTCGATGCCGTCGTAGTCCCGGCCGGCCTGCTCGGCGCCCTCCCGAACGGCAGGCAGGAGCGTCTCGCGGTACAGCTCCCAGGCCTTGCCGCTCGTGCAGATGAAACCATCCGCAACCCGCCCGGCCAGCTTCCCGGCCGATGCGCCGGCCCCGGCGACGTACAGCGGGAGGTTGCCGGTCGGCTTCTCGTACACGGTGGCGTCCCGGGTGCGGAAGTACTCGCCCTCGTACGTGACGAAGTCCTCGGTCCAGAGCTTCCGCATCAACTCGATGGCTTCCTTGAGGCGGCCGAAGCGCTCCTTGAAGCCGGGCCACTCGATGCCGAGGACCGGCACCTCGTTCAGCGACTCGCCGGTCCCGATCCCGAGCATGACGCGGCCCGGGAACAGGTTGTCGAGCGTGCCCATCGCCTGGGCGACGATCGCCGGATGGTAGCGGAACGTCGGCGTGACGACGCTCGTCCCAAGCTGGACGCGCTGCGTGCGCTCGCCGAGCGCCGCGATCCAGACGAACGAGTACGGCGCGTGGCCGTCGGTGTGCCGCCACGGCTGGAAGTGGTCGCTGACCACGACGCTGTCGAAGCCGCACTCCTCCGCGTAGACGCCGAACTCCAGCAACTCGCGCGGCCCGAACTGTTCGGCCGAGGCCTTGTACCCGAGCGTCAACGTGCCCATTCTCACCACCCGGCGCGCATCTCTCGGGAACCGTAGCGCGCCCGGACCGGCCGGTCAAGTTCGATGGGCGCGTGGGCTGAGCAGCGGGACGATGCGGAGCCGGCCACCCGTCCGGGGCATCGGAAGCAGGGGCAGATCGCCGGACCAACGAGGACGAGCGCGGGCAACACCTCCAACGTGATGGAGCGCCGGGCGCGGCTCAACGTGAGC
>JALYGH010000315.1 GCA_030777205.1 Chloroflexota bacterium | reverse complement strand
GAGATCCGCCGCCGGGGGAAGCCGAGCGCGGCGCGTGACCTTACCCGGCGTGCGCCGCGCCCTCCAGCGGCCCCTCGCCCCGCCCTGCCGCTTCGCCTGCTCCGCCTGCGCCTTCTACGCCCGCAGCCGTTACACCTAACGGAGCAGTATTAGTCCGGGCTATTCGGCGGACGGTGTCGCCGCGGCCGGCACCGCGGCGTCGATGGGTGGCGTGCGCCGGGAGAGCAGGCCGAGCACGGCGCGGCGCTCCTCGGCGTCGAACGTGCCGAGCGCGAGGAGGATAGCGCCGTAGACCAGGCCGCCGACCGGGATGGCGAGCATTGAGCTCCAGCCGCTCGCGAGCCAGACCGGCCCGGCCATGACCAGCGCGGCGATGGCCGGCCGCCAGGCGACGCCGACCAGGTTCAGCGACGACAGCTCCCGGCGCATCACCCACCAGAACGGGACGAGCAGCACGGCCTCGGAGGCGATCGTCACGGCGCTGGCGCCGAGGTAGCCGTAGCGCGGGATCAGTAGCAGGTTGGCGGTGAGGTTGAACGCCAGCCCGACCGCGAACCCGAGCGTGATGGTGCGGGTGCGGTTGAGGGCGATGAGCACGTACTGAGTGAGGCCGTTGACGAAGCTGAGCGGCAGGTACCAGATCAGCACCTGGAGGGCGGTCGACGATTGGGGCAGGTAGCCGGCGCCGGCGAAGAGCAGGATGATCGAGTCGGCCAGGATGGTCGTCCCGACCGCGATCGGGAAGGCGAGCACGAGCAGCACTTTGAGCGCGGTCGTCACGACGGCGGCGAGGCGCGCGGGGTCGCCGTGGGCGTGGCGCGAGAGGAGCGGGAAGACCGCCAGGACGAAGCTCGACGGGATGACCTGGAGCCCGTCGATGAACTTGTAGGCGGTGCTGTACCAGCCGAGCGCGAGGTCGCCGGCGAGCGGCTTGAGCAAAATGGCGTCGACCTTGAAGAAGAGGGCATTCAGGAAGCTGTTGATCATGAGCGGGAAGGCGACGTCGAGGGCCCGAACGCCGAAGCGCAGGTCGACGACCGGCGCCGGCAGGCCGATCGTCCTGGCGTACAGCCCGACGAGCACTAGCATCGTGACCAGGTTGATGGCGACCGAGACACCGGCCAGGCCGACGTAACCCCAGCCGGCGAGTAGGGCGCCGAGTCCGAGGGCGACCTTTAGCAGGGTGGTCGCGACGGTCACCACGGCCGGGTACTCCATCTGCTCGTGGGCCAAGAAGAGGGCGCTGACCGTGCTGCTGACGATTCCGGGCAGCAGCCCGAGGACGAGCAGCCAGAGCGTCAGGGCGAGCGGGCCGTCGATGTCCAGCGCGCCGGCCAGCGGCCCGACGAGCAGCGCCGTGATGGCCGCCGAGCCGAGCCAGAGGCCGAGCCGGACGACGAGCGTGCTGCCGAGGTAGCGACCGGCGAGGGCGTGGTCGCGGGCCACCTCGCGGGTGATCAGCGTGACGAGCCCGAAGCCGACGAGCGTGTCCAGGTAGCCGACGAGCACGCCGGCGAACGTGTAGGCGCCGACGCCCTCGGCCTGGAGGATGCGGAACATCACCAGGGCGAAGGCGATATCGATGCCCTTGTTGAGGAGGCTCGACGCCATCGGGAAGGCCGAGTTCTTCGCGACGCGGTGGAGGGCACTGTTCGGCTCCACGCGGAGCGCGCCGGTAGGCGCAGCGGTGGGCCGCCGGGACCAGAGCAGCGCGTACCCACCGAGCAGCCCGATCGTCAGCGCCGACAGCGCCGAGATGAAGGCGCCGATCTGCACCGAGAAGGGGCGGTACTCGAAGACGACGATGTGCTCGCCGGGCCCCAGCTCGACGCCACGCAGCACGCCGTTCGCGCGGAGCACCGGCTGGCGGACGCCGTCCACGGTGGCGCGCCAACCGGGGAAGAACACGTCGCCGAGGACGAGCACGCCGCCCGACGGGGCGCTGGCCCGCACGACGACGCGGTTCGGCCCGTACTCGACGACTTGCGCGGGGGTGAGCGGGCTCGGCGCGGCGGGAGGGTGGCGCTGATCCGGATGGCTCGCGGTCGCCGGGCGCTCGGCCGGAGTGGCCTGGGTCGCGCCGCTCGCGGTCGCCGGTTGTCCGACGACGGGATCGCTCGCGCTCGGCTCGAGGATGACCGAGCTGCACGGATCGAAGGTCCGATCGCCGACTGCCAGCAGCGCCGCGGCCCGGTCCGAGACGTAGCGCGCATCGGCAACCACGAAGGCGCGCGGCATGACGCGCTCGTTGCGATAGACGCGGATACCCTCGCCCTCGTACGCGAGCGACCAGCCGGGCCGGCTGACGCGCTTGCTGGTCAGGACGTACTTGACGTTGAGCAGGTCGAGCAGGGGGGAGTCGAGCGAGCGGTCGTCGAACAGCTTGGCGACCTTGCTGTAGGGGATGCCGCGCTGGGGCTCGATCAGCTCGAGGTACTCGACGTAATCGCGGAGGATGACCGTGTCGTAGCCGCGGATGTCCTGGAGCCCGAACAGCATG
>JALYGH010000314.1 GCA_030777205.1 Chloroflexota bacterium | reverse complement strand
ACATTGCTGCCCGCGCCGTCGCCGCCGAGCGCGCGAACGCCTCGCTCGTCCTCGACGGCGTCCGCCTCCGGCTCCACGACGACGCCGCCGAGGCGAGCCTGCGTGCTGCCCTCGCCGCGCTCCGTATATGGAACACGGCCGAGGCCAAGCAGCGACTCGACGCGGCCGGCACCCGGGCGGTCGATCCCGCGCTCCAGCAGCGGATCGGCATCTGGCGGCTGCTCGTCGGGCTCGTCGAGCAGGTCGTGCGGGTCGAGCCGGAGCAGGAGCTGCGCGGCGAGCCGGAGCGCTGGGCGCTTGACTACCTGCGCGGCGCCGACCGGCTGGCCGAGGCGGAGCGGGACTATTACCGGGCCGAGGTCGCCCGCCTGGTGGCCGAGCGCGTCGCGGCCGAGCAGGACCCGGCGTCCACCTCGGCGATGCTCTGGTACGTGCTGCGGGCGCGCCGGGCCCTGGCCGCCGACGAGCCGCTCGCGGCGCTGATCTGGCTGCTGCGCGTCGCGCGGGTCACTGCCGAGCGCCTGCCGGGCGACGAGTACCTCGGCAACCTGCTCGAGCGCGCCCGGACCCTCGTCCGACTCGAGCTCGGCGATGTGCCGGCTGAGGAGGTCGACGCGGCGCGCGAGGCGGCCAAGGGGCTGCAGGCCTGGGACGTGTACCGGGCGCTGACGGCCCGGCTTGGCGAGGCGCTCGGCGTGGACGTCCAGCGCGAGACGGCGCGCTTCAACGTCCGCCCCTATCGCTCGGCCGAGGAAGAGGGATGACGGACGGCGACGCCGGCGCGGCGTGGGCTCGGCTACTGGCCGCCGACGGGCCGCTCGACGTCGACGTCGCGGTCCTCGTCCGCAAGCTGCCGGAGCATTCGAGCCCGACCCGCCTCGTCGTCGAGGTGCTCGACGAGCGCCGCCGCCGGCTCGGCTCGGCCGCCGTCTTCAGCCAGGGCTGGTACCCGGGCAGCGCCCGCACCGAGCACTCGCACTACTATCCGGTCCTGACGGCCGCCCTGGCCGGCCTCGAGGCGCGCGGCGAGGAGCCGCGCCTGCGCCTGCGCTTGCTGAGGGCGGTCAACGCCCAGCGGGCGCTCGGCCGCGCGCTGCCATTCGTCGTCCTGCTCAAGTACGTGGTCGCGCCGGAGTTCGCCATCGCCGGCTCGCGGGTCGAGCAGGTGTACCAGTGCCCGGCGGCCGGGCTGTACCGCCACTTCCTCAACCTCGGGCCGGACGTCCTGCGCGACGCCAGCCCGCCGTCCTTCGTCAGTGGCCAGGCGATCCATCGGGGCTACACCCGCGCCGCCCGGACGTACCTGGCCACCCGCGATGACGCGAAGACCGTCGCCGCGTACCTGAGCGGCGTCGCCGATGCCTGGACGGCGCTGTTCCCGTACCTCCTGCTCGACCGCCCCAGGAGCGGCAGGCCGACCCAACTCTACCGCCTGCCCGTCGAGGCCGCCGACGCCGTCCTCGGGCGCTGCCGCCAGTTGTACCTGGACCGCGCCGGCGCCACCACGCTCCTCCAGGAGCGGCTCTTCTTCTCACCGGCGCGTGGCATCTCGGGCAAGGCCGATCGGATCGTCGAGGACGCGGCCGGGCGCGAGCTGTGGGAGCTGAAGACCCGCGCGTCCGCCTGGGCCGTCGACAAGGATCCCAAGAGCGGCCGGGTCGCCCCGGGCGGGATCCAGGCGCTCGCGTACCACGAGATCCTGCGCACGCTCGACGCCACCCCGCCGCGCACGTTCGTCGAGCTGCTCGACCCGAAGCAGATCGAGGGCATCCCCATCGAGGAGCACCCGGTCGTGCTGCGCGCCGAGGCGAACGTCCGGACTGCCGACGATCGTTACGTCGACCTTGTTGCCCAGGCACGCAACGTCGCCTACGTCGCCGAGTCCGGCCTACTGACCGGCTACGATCGCGAGCGGCTGGCCGGGGCGACGCGCCAGGGGCGGCGCCTGGGCCGGCTCGGCGGCGACTTCGACCTGTACGGCGCGGTCCCGCCCTGCGGCTTCTGCCCGGCCGGCCAGCGCGGCGTCTGCGAGGATGCGCACAGCTACGGCACGGCGCCCTGGTTCGGCTTCTTCCACCACGTCC
Source organism: Chloroflexota bacterium (assembly GCA_030777205.1). Lineage (GTDB taxonomy): Bacteria > Chloroflexota > UBA6077 > UBA6077 > JACCZL01 > JALYGH01. The sequence goes on along the minus strand of JALYGH010000314.1, from coordinate 2,273 downwards.
CCGACACCCTGTTCGAATACTGGGCCTGGTTCCACGGTCAGCTCAAGCAAGCCGAGCGCGCCGGCCGCGAGCGGCTGTACCACCTGGTCAGCACGCCGGCCGAGGTGCTGGAGCGCGACGAGGGCATCTGCATCACGGACCTCGTCGTGGACGGGATCGACGGGCGGACGATCACGCTCCGGCGCGAGCGGCGCATCGAGACCCGCCTGCGCGAGGACGACCGGGTGCTGATCACGCCAGCCGACCACCTGCCCGGTGAGATGCACTCGACCGAGGGGACGATCCGGACGGTCGGCGCGACCTACTTGGTCGTCGAGGTCGAGGAGCCCCTCCGGCCGGATGGCGGCGCGTATCGCGTCGATCAGCTCGGCTTCTGGGACCGCGGCGACTGGCAGCTCGAGGGATTGACTGACTTCTTGCTCGGCTGCATGCACGGCAGCGGTATCCGGGGCCGCTCACTTGCGGTGAACGAGCTGCCACCGCTGGCGCAGGCGATCCTAGGGGCACTCCTCACCCACTTACCCCAGCTCGCTGCCATGGGCGAGGGGGCGACGCTCGACAGTGCTGCTCAGTCCGTGCTCCCTACTCCCCGGTATGGAGCCGGATCGGAGGACGTGGATGCTGACCACGTCCGACTGCGGCGGGTGAGCGCCGACGACCTCAACGACGGCCAGCGCCGCGCCATCGAAGCGGCGCTCGGGCTGGAGCCGGGCGGGCTGCTGCTGATCCAGGGGCCGCCGGGAACCGGCAAGACGACGATGATCGCCCACCTGGTGCGGCAGCTCGTCGCGCGGGGCTTCTGGCACGGGCCGGACCGGCCGCGCCCGGTCCTGATCCTCGCCAACACCCACCGTGCCTGCAATGAGGTCGTGCTCAAGCTGCACCGCCGCTTTCCGGACCTGCGGCCGTACCTCGTGCGGGTCGGGACGCCGACGGTCGGCATGGAGCCGGAGGTCCGCGAGCACATCCTCGGCGAGCGGCTCGGCGTCCGTGAGCGGCTGCGCAGCGTCGACCTGGCCCGGGACGGCCCGGCGGCGCTCGCGCGGCTGGTGCGGGTCGGCAACGCCCTCCACGACGAGGGGCTGATCTTCGTCGGGACGCTGGCGGCGGCCAACCGACCGGAGCTGCGCGGCCTCGAGTTCGAGACGGTGATCGTCGACGAGACCGGCCAGGCGACCGAGCCGGCCGCCCTCCAGGCGCTGCGCCACCTGGTGCGCGGCTACCGCGGCCGGCTGGTCCTGGTCGGCGACCATCGGCAGCTCCCGCCGGTCGTCCCGGACGACATCGTCGCCCCGGAGCCGACGCCCGCGCTCGCGTCCCTCGGGCTCGACGCCGCCAGCGGGCTGCGCCGCTCGCTGTTCGACCGGCTCGCCACCCGCGCCCCGGAGGCGGTCCTGACCCTGGCCGACCAGTACCGGATGTGCGGCCCGATCTCGGACCTGGTTAGCGAGACGTTCTACGACGGCCGGCTGCGGCCGGGCACGCCGGGCGTCGCGGCGTACAGCCTCCGCGCCCTGCTCGATCGGGTCGGCGGGCGCCTGCCGCCCGAGCCGATCCCAGCGGCAGTCTGGGATCCGGACCGACCGGTCGTCCTGATCGACACCTCGCGCGACCCGGCCGCCCGCGACACCGTCGCCCACCTTGCCCGCGACGAGACGCGCGACAACCCGCGCGAGGCCCACCTGATCGCCGAGCTGGTCGGAGTCTTGCTCGACCCGCTCTCCCCCGACGCACGGGCGCGGGTGGCCCGCGAGATCGGCGTCATCAGCCCCTATCGGCGGCAGAACAACCGCATCCGCCAGGAGCTGGCTGACCGCGTCGGCCCGCTCGCCGACCTGGTCCGCGTCGACACCGTCGACCGCTTCCAGGGCGGCGAGTGCGACGTCGTGCTGATCAGCCTGGTGGCGAGCAACCCGGCCGGCTCGATCGGCGCGCTGCACGCCGACTGGCGTCGGATGAACGTGGCGATCTCGCGGGCGCGGGCGAAGCTCGTCGTCATCGGCAGCCGCCGCACATTCACGGTCCCGTCCGTCCCGGAGGAGGAAGCGGCCAAGGAGCGCTACCGCCGACTCTTCGACCTGGTCGATCGTCAGGCTGCGGCCGGTCAAGCGCTCGTCCTGGAGCCGCCCGAATGACGTCACTTGGCCCTGTTGCCGAACTCTTCCGGTGGCAGCGGGGGCGATGGTACGCTGGCAGTGAGGACAAGATCGCCGGGCGGCGCGGCGGAGGTCGGGTGCCAATGCTGGGGCGGAAGACGTTCGAGCCGAAGCTGT
>JALYGH010000313.1 GCA_030777205.1 Chloroflexota bacterium | reverse complement strand
ACGTCGATGCCCTTGTGGACGGCGTGCTGCTGGAGGGTCCGGATCATCTCCAGGCCGGTCCGGTCGCCGACGTGGGCGAGGCGGGCGTAGCGGTGTCCGCCGAAGTCGCGCTGCAGGATCAGCCCGTCCTTCGTCCGGTCAAAGAGGGCCCCCCACTCCTCGAGCTCGAGGACTCGGTCGGGTGCCTCCTGGGCGTGGATCTGGGCCATCCGCCAGTTGTTCAGCAGCTTGCCGCCGCGCATCGTGTCGCGGAAGTGGACTTCCCAGCTATCTTCCTTCCAGACGTTGCGTAGGACGGCGGCGATGCCCCCTTCCGCCATCACCGTGTGCGCCTTGCCCAGCAGCGACTTGCAGACGAGCGCCGTCTTGGCCCCCCGGGCGGAGGCCTCGATCGCCGCGCGGAGCCCGGCCCCGCCGGCCCCGACGACGATGACGTCGTACTCGTGAGTCTCGTACCAGCCCTCGACCGTCATCAGAATACGATCCTCGGGTCCGAGATTACGCCCGTGGCCACCAGCCGAACGTACAGGTCGGCGAGCGCGACCCCGAACAGGCTCACCCAGGCGAAAAGCGCGTGGCGCGCGTTCAGGCGATTCACCAGTCGCCAGAGCCGGTAGCGAAGGGGCGCGTCCCTAAAGGAGTCGAGGTAGCCCCCGCACAGGTAGCGGCAGGAATGGCAGGAGAAGGAGTACAGCGAGAGCAGCGCCGCGTTCGCCACCAGGATGACCGTGCCCAGGCCGATGCCGAAGCCGGTCGGGAAGCGGAACGCCAGGAGTGCGTCCCACCAGAGGAAGGCGAGCATGACCAGCGAGAGCCAGAAGAAGTAGCGGTGGAGATTCTGGAGCACGAACGGGAAGCGCGTCTCGCCGGTGTAGCTCCGGCGCGCGTCCGGGACGGCGCAGGCCGGCGGGGACCAGAAGAAGGCGCGGTAGTAGGCCTTGCGGTAGTAGTAGCAGGTGAGCCGGAAGCCGAGCGGGATCCCGAGGATGAGGAAGGCCGGCGAGAGGGTCCACCAGGCGCCGACGAGCGCGAGCGTGACGTGGGCGCAGTTGGCCGCGAGGCAGGGCGAGTAGAACGGCGAGAGGTACGGGGCCGCGTAGTAGTTCGCGTTCTGGAACGCGGCCCACGTCGCGTAGATGCCGAAGCTGGTCAGGACGACGACGACCGCGAGCGGCTCGACCCACCAGGCGTCGTGCCGCCGGGACTCGGCAGCCATCGGAAGCGGCTCTGCTCTGATCGCCTTCGGCGTCGCGGCCATACCTGTCCTCCGCGATTCTTCAATTCTCGACAATCGGTTCGTCGTCTCGGCGCGCAGTCCTCGGCCGAGGTAGGGTCATGAATCCGTATACGGGACGAACGCCTCGGTCGGCGCCGCGACCGCCTGCGGATAGCGCAGCAGGAGGCGGGCGCAGGCGTTCCAGCGCAGCAGCACGTCGTCGTTGCCCGGGGGGCGGAGGGCTTCGGCTCGCTCGTACCAGCCCCGCGCCTCGCGGAGCAGCTCGGCGGCCATCGCCCCGGAGCCCGGTCGGGCGTCCTGAAGGATGGCCTTGGCGCGTCGCTCGCAGATGATCCCGGCGTAGTAGGCGCGCGCGTACTCGTCCTGGATCCGCGGGAGGACCTCGCGCGCCTGATCGACCCGCCCGCGCAGACCATGATCGAACTGGTCGGTAATGGCCAGGACGAGGCCGACTGTCGCTTCCTGGTTGTCAGGCTCGACCTGGAGCACATCGCGATAGATGCACTCGGCCTCCCAGGGCTGGTTGAGGAGCCGATAGCGCTCGGCCTTGGCGAGCGCGCCCGGGATGCCTTCCCTCGACAACAGCTTGAGCTCGAACATGGCCAACCTCCCATCCGCGGGAACGGAGCGACGGCATCGTCGCTCACGGCCAACGTACCTCGTGTCGACTATCCTTTTCGACGTGTGTCCGGGATCAGATCGTCGGTGAGCTCCTTGGCGGGCGAGCGGTGCCGTTCCAGGCCGGATCAGCGCCCGACGCTGCCGGTGCCGTCCAGACTACCACGAATGGCCGCCGTTCGGGAATGCTCTGGCGCCACGGCCCATTCAAGCGCGGCGGATCCCGCGCGGTCAAGGGGCGGCGCAGATGGCGGGTGATCTCAGGATGTGACGGGGCGGGCATTGTGGCCCGGAGCCGTAGGTGTGCTGTTACCAAACCAGGAGCGTGGCGGTCACCGCTGTATCATTGTCGATCCGATAACGCTTGAGTAGACTCGCCCCATGACCGCCATCTGGAACAACGACGGCTCCGGCTGGAAGCTCCTGGCCGCGACAGGGTTCCCGGACGAGGCAGCACTCCATACGCTCGTGGAGCAAGCCCCGCACGTCCTGCCGCTCTCCGGGGCGCCGCGACTCGTGGTGATCGGGCACGAGGTACCACTCGGGAACGGCTATGCCGACCTGCTTGCCGTGGAGCCCACCGGCCGTGTGGCGATCATCGAGGTCAAGCTCGCCCGAAACGCCGAGGCTCGGCGAGCCGTCGTATCGCAGGTGTTGGCTTACGCGGCGTACCTCGCAGGAACCGACCCGGGCATCCTGCAGCGCGACCTGGTCGGGCGATATCTCCGCGATCACGGGCACGAGACCCTTCCCGACGCGGTGGCGGCTGCAGATCAAGAGGGCTCGTTCGATCAGGAGGAGTTCTCGGCTGGCCTCACCGAGAGCCTGGGGAGCGGGCGGTTCCGCCTCGTCCTGGTCCTCGACGCCGCGCCGGACGAACTCGTCCGGCTGGTTGGGTACCTCGAATCCGTGACCGGCAAGATCGTCGTCGACCTTGTTGTGGTATCTGCGTATGACATTGGTGGCTCCCGAGTCATCGTGCCTCAGCGAGTCGAACCGGAGCGCCAGTCACGCATACACCCGGTCGTGACGACGAGCAAGAGTACTGGGCGACTGGTGGATGGCTCGGCGGACTTCGTCGCTTCCATCGAATCGGCGCAGGCTGACCAACGACCCACGCTGCGCAAGCTCACCGACTGGGCCGAGACACTCGACTCGGAGGGACTTGTCAGACTGAGCACGTACCACGGCACGTCCGGGCGCCTGACCCTCCTGCCTCGGCTTCGAGACGAAGACGCGGGTCTCGTGACGATTTGGAACGACCGAGGCGCCTACCTCTCGCTATGGCGATCGGTTTTCATGCGGCGCTCTCCGAAATCGATCGAACGAGTTGAGGCTATCATCACGCCCAAGACGATCGGTAACGGCAACGTCGTTCGGCAGATCACCGACGACCTTCTGGCCGCGCTTCACGACGCCTACCGAGAAGCGATAGGTATGGACGAGGGTCAGGATCGACCTTAACACCGAGGCTCGGAAGGGACCCGGACTCCATCTCCGGGCAGGAGAAGAGGGCAACGATGGGGTACCCGCTGGTGGGCGTGCGCGTCGTGGCGCTCGAGCAGGCCGTCGCCGCCCCGTTCTGCACCCGCCACCTGGCCGACCTTGGCGCCGACGTCGTCAAGGTCGAGCGGCCGGATGGCGGCGACTTCGCGCGCCGCTACGACAGCGTCGTCGACGGGCTCTCCAGCTACTTCGTCTGGCTCAACCGCGGCAAGCGGTCGCTGACCCTCGACCTGAAGTCGCCCGGTGGCCGCGAGCTGCTCGACCGCCTCATCGCCCGCGCCGATGTGTTCATCCACAACCAGGGGCCCGGCGTCGCCGAGCGGCTCGAGGTCGGGGCGGCGGCGCTCCGCGAACGGTTTCCGCGCCTGATCGTCTGCGAGCTGTCCGGCTACGGCAGCCGCGGGCCGTACCGAGACCGCAAGGCCTTCGACCTGCTCCTCCAGGGCGAGAGCGGCCTGATCTCGACGACCGGCCGGCCGGACGCGCCGGCCAAGATCGGCATCTCGATCGCCGACATCGCGGCCGGCATGTACGCCTTCTCGTCGATCCTCGCCGCCCTTTACGAGCGCGAGCGGACTGGCGAGGGGCGGACGATCGAGACCGTCATGCTCGACTGCCTGGCGGAGTGGATGCAGGCCCCGGCCTACTACTGGATGTACGGCCGGACGAAGCTCGAGCGGGCCGGGATGCGCCACAACATCATCGTCCCGTACGGCCCCTTCAGGGTCGCCGACGAGGGAATGGTGAACCTTGCCGTCCAGAACGAGGGGCAGTGGGAGCGGCTGTGTCGGATCGTGCTCGGGCGGCCCGAGCTGGCGTCCGACCCGCGCTACGCGACGAACGAGGCTCGGGTGAAGAATCGCGCCGAGCTGGAGCGGCTGCTCGTCGAGGCCGACGTGCCGTTCGGCGACGTGAACGAGGTGGACGGGCTGGTCGACCACCCGCAGCTCGCCGCTCGCGAGCGTTGGCTGACCGTCGACAGCCCGGCCGGGCCGCTGCGGGCGCTGGCCCATCCGCTCAACCTCTCGGACCTGCCCCAGCGGGCCGGGGCGATCCC
>JALYGH010000312.1 GCA_030777205.1 Chloroflexota bacterium | reverse complement strand
GCGTACGTCCGCCCGATGCGCGGTCTCGGGCTCCAGCCGCGAGCTCGGGCGGCCTCGGGACCTGATCCGCCGTCACGTCGGCCGCCCGCGCTTCGTGGTCGGGGGCCTGAGCGTCCCGGACTGGGGTAGTCGGGGGCGTCGCACGGGGCGCTTGGGGGCCGTGCTGCCGCCCGTCGTGGGCAGCGGCGGTCGGAGGGGGATGGCGATGGCGGGGTCAGCCAGCGAACGCCGCGCGGCCGATTCGGCCAACCCGGCCACGTCCCACGAGCTCGAGCAGCTTCGTCGGTTGTACGCGCGGGAGCAGGCCCGGGGCGGCGAGCTGGAGCGGGCGCTGCGCCGGTTCGAGGCCAATGCCGAGGACGACCGTCGCATGTTCGCCGAGCTTCGCCGCCAGCTCGGCCACATGAATGAGCTGCACCGCATCAGCACCCTGATCGGCTCGATCCTCGATCCGAGCGAGGTCATGCAGCGTACGCTCGAAGGCGTCGGTCGGCTGGTCGAGAACGACGCGGCCGGCATCTACCTGCTCGAGGGCCACGTCGCGCATCGCGTGTGCTCGCGCGGCCGCGAGGACCTGCTGCCGCCCGCTACCGTGTCGTTCGACGATGACCAGCTCGGGGCGGTCCTGGCGGGACGCTCGCCGTCGGCCGTGAGTCCTGACGGCGTCTGCCTGACGGTGGCGATGCGAGCGAGCGCCACGACCATCGGCGCGCTGCACCTGCTCCGCGAGCGCAGCACGCCGCTCACCGACGACGACCGCAAGCTTGCCGATCTGATCGCCGCTGTGGCCGCCGCCGCCATCCAGAACGCGCGCCTCTATGAGCAGACCCAGCGGCTCGCGACGACCGACCCGCTCACCGGCCTGTCCAACGTGCGGTGCTTTCGCGAGGCGCTGGCGATGGAAGTGGCGCGCGCGAGCCGCCTCGACTACTCGGTCGGCCTGCTGATGATCGACGTGGACGACTTCAAGCGCGTCAACGACACGTTCGGACACCCGGCCGGCGATGACGTCTTGCGTAACGTCGGCCGGGTGCTCCAGACGAACCTGCGCCAGACCGACGTGGCGGCCCGCTACGGCGGCGAGGAGTTCGCGGTCATCCTGCCGGGCCTCGACGCGCGCGGCGTGCGCGCCGTCGGAGAGAAGCTCCGCCGGGCGGTGCGCGGCCTGGTGCTGCTTCCGGCCGATGGCGGGCAGCCGCTTCGCATCACGATCAGCGTCGGCGGCGTCGCGTGGTCGCCGCCCCGGCTCGACGCGGCGGACCTGGTCCGCGTCGCCGACATGGCCCTGTACGAGGCTAAACGCCGTGGGAAGGACTGCGTGTGCGTCCTGTCCGGCAACAGTCGCGGGCATATCTCGGAGAAGGAAGCACACCGGTACGGATCCGACTCGGAGAGGAAGTCATGAGGATCATGACCGGGCGTACCCTCCCGCTGCCCGACGAGTACAGCGTCGAACCGTCCAGCCTGCTCGCCCGTGCGGACGCGTCGCTCGGATAGTGCCGCGGGGACGCCTGGCCCGGCCGTGAGCTCGCTCGACGCCTTCCTCGCCCCGACTGCGCTCGCCCTCGCCTTCGCCTGGAACTTCGTGGTCTTGACCAGCGTCCAGCTCACCGTCCGGCTCATCAAGGCCTACTCCGTCCGCGCCACGCTCGTCGCCGCGGTCGCGCTGACCGTCGTCACCGTGCCGCTGACGATCGGGTACCACCACTGGTTCCGACCGAGCCTCGGCTGGCTCCTGGTCGCGATGGTGCTGACCGGCGCCGGCGGCGTCCTGATCGCCGACCGCGTGCTCGGGTTCCGGCGGCAGCGCAGCATCGTCGTCGCCGCGTTCAGTGTCGGGCTGCTCAGCGCCCCGTGGGGGGCGTTCCTCGTGCGCTAGCCCGCTCCGCCCTCCCCATATCGTGTGGAGGTCACCGGCCAGGGCGGCTCGGCCCTTACTCTTCTCGCCAGGGAGAGCGTGGGTGAGGGCTGGGCTGACTCGACTCGATTCGGTTGGAGAGACGGGAGGAACCGTCCTCGGGTGGGCGCTTGATCGCCTCGACCGCCTCCCGGACGGCCGTCCGCATCTCGGCGACCTCGTCCCGCGCCGGCCGCTCCTCGCCGTACCGCGTCCGGATGTAGATCTCGGTCAGGACGTCGAGCGGGCGCCGGGCGTCCGGCCGGGCCGTTGCGAGCCGTCGCTTGAGCTCGTTCGGCGTGGTGGACGACGACCGGCCCAGCCCCTGCCCGGCGGCCGCGGCGAGCAGGCTCTTGTACAGCTCGCGGACCGTCCTCGGCTCCGGTCCACCGGCCGCCTCCGCACTCGCTCGGGCGGCGGCCGCGGCCGCCGCCCGGTGTCGCTCCGCCGCTCTTTCCGGGGCGCCGCGCAGCACCCCGAACAGTCTGGTGAGGAGCGCCTGCCACCATGCCCGCCAGGAGAAGCGCTCGACCACCGACAGCGGCGGGCCGGGCTCGCGCTCGACGGTTGCCGGCGTGCCCCGCCGCGGCTGGAGCCCGGACAGTCGGCGCAGGAGCGGCATCCCGACGAAAAAGAGCACCGCCGCCAGGAACAGCAGCGGCAGCACGGTGGTCAGGATCGTCATCAGGGCGCTGGCCCACTCGGGCGTGCCCGTCGGGGTCGCTGGCGGCGGCACCGGCGACGGGGCCGGCGCCTGACCGAGACCGCTCGGCGGCGGGGTCGCCGCGCCGGCGTCGAACAGGCTCGCGAGCCAGCCGAACAGGGCGACGAACGGCATCAGGGCGAGCGTCCCGAGCACCCGCGCCTGCTCCCAGAGCGCGGCCAGGCCGTCCGGCGTCACGAGCAGGAGCAGCAGGCCGCCGACGACGAGGATGGCGAGCCCCAGGACGCCGACGAGCGTGAGCCAGTCCGACTCGGCCGGCGCTCCGGGCCGGCGGCGTTCGGCGCGGCGCGCGAGCCCGAGCGCGAGCAGCCCGAAGAGCAGCGTCCCGACCCCGAGCAGCAGCCCCGCTCCCCACGCAATGCTCTGGACGACCGCCACCAGCGCGAGCGCGGCCACCAGCGCGACCTGCACCGTGCCCGGCACGTCGCGCGGATCGACGCCGTCGTCGCCGAGCGACCAGCCACGCCAGAAGAACAGCAGGCCGGCGATGAACGCCACGTTCCAGCCGGCGATCGGCGACGCACCGGACCATCCCTGGGCGTAGATCGCGCAGCCGGCCGCCCAGCCGAGCGCCACGGTCCAGCGCAGCCAGTCGTACCACCAGCGCCGTCGCCAGGCGTCGGGGAACAGGCGCGCGGACGCCAGGCCGACGGCAGCCGGCGCAACGGCGAGCGGCGGCGGCGGCCAGCCTCCGCCGGCGAACCCGATCCAGGCGAGCCCGAGCGCCAGGCTGCCGAGGCACAGCTCCATACCGAGCTGCGCCCAGATCACGCCGGCCCTCGCGTCACGCCCGTCCTCGCCTCGCTCCGGTGCTCCTGCGCCAGGGCGCGCGCGACGTCCCGCTCCGT
>JALYGH010000311.1 GCA_030777205.1 Chloroflexota bacterium | reverse complement strand
CGACCCGAAGCTGCCCGGCCAGCGCGTCCGTGAGCTGATCGCGCCGCTGGGCTTTGACGGCGGCAAGACGATCGTCGACGACTACCTTCGTGAGGTCCGGCCGTTGTTCGCCGCGCCACCCAGGACCACGGTGTCGGCGCGTCGTGCGGCGCCGACGACGCGGACGCCCGGGTGGCGTCCTTTGGCGCCGGACGAATCTCGAGGTGATGTCGCGGTCCCGACGCGCTCAGGGGAGACGGTTCGGGCGGTAGCCGCAACGAGTGTCCCGTCAGTGCGTCCGGGCAGGAGCGGCCGCAACGTCTGGGGAGGAGGCCGGCCGGAGCCTACCCGCCTGCGACGGGGCGAGGTGCCGGCGTCGCGGCGGTGGCCGAGAGGATGAAACACCGTGACGATGTGCCGGTGGCCCGACGAGTTGCGCTCCGATACCCAACGACCAGCCCGACCGGTCGCGCGGCCGGCCGGGGGCACGATCGTGCGTCGGCCCGGACGGTTGCGGTCGGCGCAGGACGGCGACGGTGGCGACCGGTCAGTCGGCGCGCGCGAAGATTCCCACTTGAAGGCTGCCGAGCGTTACGCTCGCCGGCAGATCCGGAATAGCCGGCAAGGAGCCCGAGGAGGACAAGATGCGGGGATGGAGGCTACGCGCGGCGGCGGCAGTCGTCTTGGCCTTGACGTTCGCTCCGGTCGCGCACGCCGGGCACGAGCGGCAGGTTGTCCCGGACATCACCAAGCTTGCGTATAACCCAATCGGGTTCTTCCAACCCGGCGACACGCTGCCGGCGGCGAATGCCTTCGAGAAGGACATCAGGCCGCTCATGAGCGCCGACGGGCGCTTCAACCCGTCCGGCAGCTACAACGCGTTCGACACGAACGTGTTCGAGGTCCTCGGGCTGCCCTACCGCGCCGCGGGCGACGAGTTCGCCGACGATCCGTTCGGCAACGGCGGCGAAGCGCGCCACGGCCACTGCGGCGGCGACGACCGTTCCGACCGCGAGCGGGGAGGCGATCTGGCCGAGGTCGCCGGGGAGTGCCCGAACCACCAGCTCGAGTACCTCGAGTACTACGAGCGGACGATGAAAGACATCCTCGGAGACTTCGGGGTCGCCCTTCACCGCTACGAGTTCGACAACCCGGGCAGCTCCAACACCCAGTCGGGCAAGGCCTACAACCCCGCAGCGGTCGTCCCGGGCGCCGAGCACCCGGACGAGACGGTCATCGTCAGCGGCCACTTCGACCAGACCAACGACGGCCCCGCGAGCGCATGGGACTCAGCCGAGGGTCACGCGCAGGTGATCCGGGTCGCCAAGCTGATGGCCGACTACTGGAAGGCCACGGGCACGCGGCCCGCGGTGACGGTGAAGTTCGTGCCCTGGGACGCCGAGGAGTCGGGCACGCTGGGCTCCCTTGACTACGCGACCAACAACGTCGTGCCGGGGCAGGAGTTCAACGTGCGCAGCTACTGGAACACCGATCCGTGCGCGGGCGGCTATCCCGCATATCGCTTCGGCAACCCGCTGGACCGTGTCGATCTGGGCATCCAGCTCGCGAACATCCGCCCGTCCGACGATCCGTTGACGCTCGACGACACGATGCCGCCGGCCGCGGCGGAGGAGCGGTTCAAGCAGTTCAACGAGAAGGCCCCCCAGCTGGTAGAGCAGGTCTTCGACCATCTCGACCACACGCTGACGCTGCCAGGCGACGTGCCGCGCGACATCTTCGTCTCCACCACGGAGGGCCAGGCCGACCCGCTCAGGTATCCGACCGGCGGGGACATCGGGCCGGGCAAGGACGTGACGATCGGGACGTCGCGGCCGATCCTGTTCTCCAGCGATTGGCGCAACTTCGAGCGGTTGGGGATCCCGTTCTTCAACCCAGGTCCCGACATCACGGGCCCGTCGTCTCAGCTCGAGCCGGGCAACCCGGATGCGGTGGCGATCCTGCACACGCCGCTGGACAATCTCAAGACGCTGAACGCCTACACAGCCGGCGGCACCGGCGACACCTTCTCCGAGGGTTGGATCAAGGGCATGGAGATGTGCGCGCACCTGCTCGCGTGGGGCATGCTCCAGCCTGAGCACGCCGGTGCGACGCCGGTCCAGGACGGGATCGTGGCCTACTACGAGGCGCTTCCCAACGAGGCGGTCGCCGGCAAGCCCGTCACGTTCGACGCTTCCGGCTCGCACCGGCGCTCGGGCGGCACGCTGGGCACCGACCTCGAGTACCGGTGGGAGTTCGGCGACAACCGCCAGGACAAGGGGCGCGTCGTGCAGCACAGCTACGACGAGCCGGGCGTCTACCAGTCGACGCTCACGGTACGCAATCCGGCGAGCGGCCAGAGCGACCGCATGACGGTGCCGATCACGGTCGTGCGCTCGGTTGACGACATCGCCGGCCCGCGACTGGACGCGCTGGCGGCAGAGGACGCGGACGGCACCTTCCCCCTGTCCTGGACCTACGGCCGCACGGACGTATCGGAGTACTCGGTCGAGGAGGGGCGCGACCCCGAGACCGTGCTCACCGACGGCGCGGAGAGCATGGACGGCTGGACGGCGCAGACCCCGACGGAGCCCAAGATCCAGCCGTGGCAGCCCAGCGACTCGAACACGAACAAGGTGCGCGGAAACCTGCGCCGTGGCGGCGAGCGCTCATTGTGGACCGGCATCTCCACTGAGGACCAGGAGCCCGGCGTCGGCCCGGGCGCCGGCGTCTCGTCGCTGACCACGAAGGGGACGATCGCGCTGCCGGCGCGCAAGCAGGCGGTGCTGACGTACTGGTCGGACTTCGCCAACGACGCGAACGATTTCGCCCGCGTCGAGGTCGCCATCGACGACGGCACCGGCGCCGCGCTGCAGTGGGACACCGTCGACGACTTCGGGCGAGCCTCCAAGGACGAGTACACGCTCTCCTTCCAGGAGACGGCGACCGAGTCCGGCGCGCGCTTCGAGAAGCGTACGGTCGACCTGTCCGCGTACGCCGGGCACAGCATCCGCCTGCGCTTCTCCTACGTGCTCGGCGACGCGCAGTTCGTCAACGTCTACCGGACCGGCTGGTACGTTGACGACATCTCCGTCGTCGCCGCCGGCTTCCGTGAGATCGCACGAACACCGGCGACCCAGACGAGCTACGAGGTAACGGGCCGAAAGCCCGGCACGTACCTCTACCGCGTGCGCGCGCTGCTCACCGGCGGTGCCCGCTCGGCGGCCAGCAACGTCGAGCAGATCAAGGTCACCGGCTGAGGACACGCGGGGGCGGCCGCACGGCCGCCCGCCCCGCTAGCGCTCACACCGGCTGGCTCACAGCCCGCATTACGAGCTCGGTGAAAATGCTCCTTTCCTTCACGCGATCGCCCGCGATACGGCATGCTCTTTGCTTCCGAGGAGCGTCGAGGCAGAGCACTCCTCCTCGCGGAGATCAGCGCTCGGCGTTGTCCGCGGGCGCAGCGCTCCCTGAGACGAGAAGCGGAAACGGCTGGGACTCCGCTCGGCGCGGCGCGGCACCGATATGTCGGCGGTCAGTCGGAATCCGCAGGCCGTAGGTGACGACTCGGCCTATGCGCCGCCCCAGCTGTCAGCGCTCGGCGCTCTCCCACAGGCCCCGGAGCGCCGCCGCGACGCGCTGCGTCTCAACGCGGTGCGGCGGGTCGAAGTGGTGTCGTTCCTCGTAGACCTCAAGCGTGAAGCGCGGGAAAACGCCTGCGAGGCGTTCGGCTTGCCGCCCGTAGTAATCGGGGTTGCTGAGGCCGCCGAGGCCATAGTAGACGGGTGATTTGAACTGCCGGAGCGCGTCG
>JALYGH010000310.1 GCA_030777205.1 Chloroflexota bacterium | reverse complement strand
TCTCGCCGCTGACCCGCGTGGCGGTGATCCCCTCGGCGAAGCTGACCTCGGCCGCCAATTCCAGCGTCCAGACGCTGGTCGGCCGGCCGAAGGTGCGCGGGCTCCGGTGCAGCAGCGCCCGCAACTGATCGGCCTGGGCCGCGTCGAATGCGGGGCGGATCGTGTGCGGCCGCGACGAGCCCCGGCGGAGCACCGCCAGCCCGTCGGCGTTGAACCCATTGATGACGTTGCGGACGGTCTGGTCGTCGCAGCCCAGGGCCCGCGCGATCTGGGGCGCCCGTTCGCCCCGCGCTCGCCAGGATGACCTGGCAGCGCCGGAGGACAAAGGCATCGGCCGAGCGCAGGCCGCCCTCCAGGGCCTGCCGCTCGTCCGTCGAGGGCCGACGCACGTAGATCGGAGGTTGCATGCCACCAAGCATACCCCATGGCCTACGACCTACCCTGAGGCTGCACGAGGTTGTGCCATCCATCGGCTCCGCCGGTCGCCGCCTGCTGAGGTACGGCGCTGGACGAAGTGACACCTGTGGACAGCTTGGCAGGTCACTATCAACCGGTCATGTCGGCTCGGTCACGGATCTGTGAACACCCCGGGGAGCTACATCCCGGCTATGCCCACCCTTGAGATACGGGTTGGTATGAGAGCCCACAATGTTGAACGAGCCAGTCTCTGCGAGCCTCGAGCGAATTGCGTCTTGTCAGGAGATGGCGCGAGTGCAACGCTGGGTGATCCAGGTCACGATACAGAACGTCCCTTCTGTGACGTGAAAGGGTTCTTATGCCCGGACGACGCTCGATTGCCACCACTGACACGACCGCCCCGCATCTCGCGGAAATCACCTCACGAAAGGTGGAGGGCGCCGTCGTGCCCTTCGCCGGGGCTGCTCCGGAGGCGGTCGAGACGCCCTCAGTCTGGATCACCCGCTACTTGACGCTGGCCGTGGTCGGGGTTCGTTCCGAAGAGGTTGACGACAAGATATCCCTGCACCTCCAGCGCTTCCCCTCCTTCTATGAGGACGGCTACGGCCATGAGCGGATCCGGAACGTCCTCAAGCGGGACGTGCTGGCCTGGCAGCGCGCCCTCTCGGATCAGAACCTAGCTCCCGCGACGGTCAACAACCATCTGGCCTCGCTCCCCGGCTTCACAACCTGGGTCCATGCCCAGGCACCGCACCGGTTCGCGGTCGGCAACCCGGCCAAGGGGATCAGCGAGCTAGGACTCCCGCCCCTGGGGCCGCAGACGCTCTCACTCGAGCAGGTCAGATCCTTGAAGAGCGTGTGCAATCGCCTCGAACGTTCCACCAGCTTCGGGGTCGCCGCTGGACCAGGACCCCCGAGCAACTCCGGGTCTGAGCCACCGGCCGGCCGCTCCGCGATCGGGCGATTGTCTACGTGCTGCTCACAACCGGGCTCCGCCGCGGGGGCATCCTCCTCGCCGCCGACAAGCTCGCCATCGTCATCGGCTACGAGTCCCACCTCACCCGCCAGCTCGACCACACCCTTGCCCAGCTCCGCCAGCTCCGGCAGGCCCGCCCCACCGAGCCCGACTCGCCGCCCGCGGCCCGCACCGGACGGGCCGTTGCGCGAAAACGAACCCAAGGCCCTCCTGGTCGGCCCGATCCGGTGACCACCGAAAGCCAACCGGGTACCACGAAAAGCCACGCCGGTGCACTCGCCGGCGTGCCCCTGAACCCGTGCCGTCCCGGAGGCCCCACATCCCCGCCCCGTACGGGAGCAGGGCCAGCCGAGTAGCGTCATGTCGTCTCCCCCACGCCGCGTGAGGCGTGGTCCCGATCTCCCGCGGCAGGGAGAGGGGGCCGTCGGGACGACGCCTCCGGCGTGGGGGCGAAGGGGTCCTCGTCAGCGGCCGGGCCGGTGGTACGCTTCCAGCGCCGCCCGCATCACCTGCTGCGGGCCGGCGTCGCGAAGTCGGCCCCGGAGGCCCCGTGCTCGAACAGCGCCGTCACCGCCACCCGCGGGTCGTCCGCCGGCGCGTAGCCGCTGAGATGCGCACGCTGCCGACCAGAGCCGCCAACGGCTTCCACGCGTCAGGCGAGGCAGTGTCCACCGGATGAGCGCACCTGATCGAGGTCCCGCGTCGGCGCCGGAGTCCTCCTCGTCGCGTGGCCCGCTCGGAGTGACATAGGATCTTCACCGCGCTTGCGTCGCGCATGGCGATTCGCCATCCTCACCGACGAAGCAAAGGCGGGCAGGGAGGCAGGATGGCGGGCGACGGGACGGCACGCACGGCGAGCGCGGGGCCCGACGTCCAGTCGCTCCGAGTCCGCGCGCTGACGCTCGCGGACGTGCCGGTCGTCCAGCGCCTGCGCAAGCAGGCCGGCTGGAACCAGTCGGATGCCGACTGGGGCCGGTTGCTGGCCTGGGAGCCGGACGGCTGCTGGGTCGGCGAGCTGAACGGGAGGGTCGTCGCGAGCACGACGGTCACGACCTACGGGACGCGGATCGCCTGGATCGGGATGGTGCTGGTGGACGAGGCGTGGCGCCGGCGGGGGATCGGGCGGCGGATGCTCGGCCACGCCGAGGCGTACCTCGCGGCCCGGGGCGTCGAGTCCGTCGCGCTCGACGCCACGCCGGCCGGCGCGCCGCTCTACGCCAGCCTCGGCTACCACGCCCTGCACGGGCTCGAACGGTGGCGCGGCATCGTGGCCGACATCCCCCATCCGGGCCCCGAGGCGCCCTCCGTCGTCGAGGCGATGTCACGGGCTCCCGGGCCAGCAGGCCGCACGTCGGAAGATCCCGCGTCGTCGGGACCGGCAGCAGGTCGGACCGCGCCGGCCGACGTCCGGCCGATGACGTCGGCCGACCTCGCCGCCGTGGCCGCGTACGACTCTCGGGCGTTCGGGATGGACCGCTCACACATCCTCCGGGCGCTGTTCGAGGGGCAGCCGGCCGGCTGCGTCGTCGCCGAGCGGGACGGTAGTGTGCGTGACTACGCCCTCGGCCGCCCCGGCGCGCGGGCCTGGCACCTCGGGCCGCTCGTCGCCGACGATGGCAACATCGCCGAGTGCCTGGCGCTGGCCGCCCTGCTACGCCACCGGGGCGAAGAAGCCCTCATGGACGTCGTCACGTCGAACGGCGCGGCCGTGGCGCTCGCCGGTCGAGTCGGTCTGGCGCCGGTGCGACCCTTCATCCGGATGACTCGCGGGGCTCCGCCCCCGGCGCCGGACCTTCGCCGCCTGTACACCTCGGCCGGCCCGGAGATCGGATGACGCGGCCAGCTCGAGACAACACGGCCGCGCCTCCGCGCGGCCCACGAGGTCGGGCAGGCGGACTCGCCCCAGCGCAGCCCGCCGTGCGAGCGCGCTTCGGTGCAGTGAGATGAGATTCGGCCTGTACCTGAACCAGTATTTCCACGCGCCGATGCGCTCGGTCCACGCCGAGCTGGCCGAGCAGGCGGCGGCGCTCGAGGAGAGCGGCTGGGACTTCCTCGCCCTCGGCGAGGGCCACCTGCGCGGCGCCGGGTTCCAGGAGCAGCTCACCACCCTCGCCTGGCTGGCCGGCAAGACGCAGCGACTCGGCATCTGCTCGGCCGGCTTCATCCTCCCGCTCTACGACCCGGTCATGCTGGCCGAGCAGCTCGCCAACCTGGACCAGCTCTCGGACGGGCGGCTGATCTGCGGCGTCGTGCTCGGCTACCGCGAGGAGGAGTTCGCCATGTCCGGCGTCCCTCGGGCCGAGCGCGCGATGCGGCTGGAGGCCGGCCTGCACGTCATCACTCGCCTCTGGTCGGGCGCGGCCCTCGACGGCACGAACCCGCTCTTCCCGCGTCCGGGCGCCCGGCTCAGCGTGCTGCCGGCGCAACAGCCGCGCCCGCCGACCTGGATCGGGGCCCACGTCCGGTCGGCGATCGAGCGAGCGGCGCGGCTCGGCGACGGCTGGATCGCCTCGGCCAACGCGAGCGCGTCGGAGCTAGCCGAGAAGGTGGGCTGGTTCGCGGGCGCGGCCGAGGCGGCCGGAACGCGCGGCGAGGGCGTCCTGATGCGCGACGGCTTCGTCGCCGACTCGGCCGAGGAGGCCCGACGGATCGTCGAGCGGCCGCTGCTCGGGCTCTACGCCGAGTACGCCGGCTGGAAGCGCGACTCGCCGGACGCGGCCAAGTACTTTACCCTCCACTTCGACGACCTCCGACCGAAGCTGGTGCTTGGCTCGCCGGAGGAGTGCGTCGACCAGCTCCGCGCCTACCGCGACCTTGGCGTGGACGCGGTCATCATGCGCATGCAGTACCCCGGTCTCGCCCAGGCGGACCTGCTGCGGGCAATCCGGCGCTTCGGCAGCGAGGTCATCCCGCCGCTGCGTGACGCGTGAGTCAGCCTGGAAGCCAGCGTAGCACGGCGGGCGCCGACCGCGTGGCCATGGGAGCGGCTACCGCTGCGGGAGGCGACGATCGATTCAGAAGACGAAACGGCCCGAGCAGCCTGGCCGCTCGGCGTCCGACGTTCCGGAGCGGCTCGCACGCGACCGCCGGGGGTAGGCCAGTCGGTCACGGCTCCGCCACGAGGTCCGCCGAAGAGCGTCGCGGGTGTGGTTGCTCGGGCCGCGTGTACCCTACCACGGTCTGGCCGGCACTGGGCGATCGGTGGAGTCTCGAAGGTGTCACAGCTCGGCTCACGAACGAGATGGTTGACAGGCGACCCCGCGCCAGCCATAGTGTCAACAGGTGAAATCCTCACTGGTGATCGTCAACTGAGAAACGTCGGCACGGAGGAGACGATGGTCCCGGACCGCAGGCCTACACGCCTCGAGCGCCTCGAGCCGCGCGCGCTGAGCCGGCGGATCGTGGAGCAGCTCAAGCGCGTCATCATCGCCGGCGAGCTGCGTCCGGGGGACCGCGTCCTCGAAACCGACCTCGCCGAGCAGCTCGGCGTCAGCCGCGGGCCGGTCCGCGAGGCGTTCCGCCAGCTCGAGCAGGAGGGGCTGCTCGTCAGCTACCCCCACCGCGGGACCTTCGTGGCCTCGGTGCCCGAGGACGAGATCGAGGAAGTGTACGCGCTCCGCGCGCAGATTGAGGTGTACGCCGTGCGGCGCGTCGTGGCGCGGCAGCCGGAGGAGGCCGCCCGCGCCCTCCAGGACATCGTCGACGGCATGGAGGAGGCCGCCAGGGCAGGCGATCTGCCGGCCCTGGCCGATCGCGACCTCCAGTTCCACGATACGCTGCTCGCACTGTCCGGTTATCAGGGCCTGCACCGCATCTGGCGGAGCATGGACGGGCTGGTCCGCGCGCGGACGTACGCCACGCTCGGCGCGCTGGACAATCCGGGGTTCGTGGCCAAGACGGCCCGCGTTCACCAGCCGATCGTCGACGCGATCCGCGCCGGCGACGCGGACGCCGCCGAGCAGGCGGTCGCCGGGCACATCAAGGCCGTCCCGAGCCTGTTCAAAGAGGGCACACGCGGCGGGTAGGCAGCGTCGGGCCGAACCTGATCACCTGTGGCCCGGGGATGTCGAGCCGCGACGCGCCGCTGGCGGTGGCTACAATTCCTTCTCGGACAAGGAGGACGACAGCATCGAGGTCGTCGAGTCCTTCGAGCAGATCATCGCCGCGGCGAGCTGAGCCCCCGAGAGCGCGGAGCGGAGCGAGTCCGGCGCTCGGCCAGATCGGCGCGACGCGGCCGTAGCGACGGCGGGATGACGCCGTGATCCTCGGCGCTGCGCCGTCGGCACGAGAGTTGCACCTACGTTGCTGCGGTGCGTCGGGGAGGCTCGGCTTGGAGCAATCATCGAA
>JALYGH010000309.1 GCA_030777205.1 Chloroflexota bacterium | reverse complement strand
AGTTCTTGTCGCCGCCCAGCGTCTTCGGGTGGAAGTGCCGTTCCTTCGCCTGGTCGAGCAGCTTGGCGCCATGTCCCGCTCGGCCGTTCCCGTCGCGTGCGTCACCTGGAAGTCGACCAGAAGGCCGTGGCGGTTCTCCATCAGCGCGTGGCCCATGAAGACCAGCTTGGCTTCCTTCCCCTTCCCCTTCCGCATCAGTCGAGCTTCGGGGTCGGTGGTGCTCTGATGGGTCTTGTTGGATCGCCGCTCGCGGTGGAAGTCGACCGACGGGTTGCCCGGATCACCATCGGTCGGAGGCAGTGTGCCGTCCTTGGGCTTGAAGCTCTTCAGGCTGGCTGCTGCCTCGATCAGCGTCCCGTCCACCGTGAAGTGCTCGTCCGAGAGCAGCCCCCGCTCGTGGGCCCGGCCGACGACCTCGTCGAAGAGCTGCTGCCCGACCTCGTGCTTCAGCAGGCGCTCGCGGTTCTTGGTGAAGACGGTCGGATCGAAGGACGGCTCGATCGGGTCCATGTCCAGGAACCAGCGGAAGAGCAGGTTGTACTCCAGCTCCTCGCAGAAGGCCCGCTCGCTCCGCACCGAGTAGAGGGCGATCAGGAGCGACGCCTTCAGGAGCCGCTCGGGCGGGATCGACGGCCGCCCTTTCTCGGCGTACATCGAGTCGAACGTCGGCGAGAGTTCGGTCAGCGCCCGGTCAGCCAGCGCCTTGATGGTCCGCAACGGATGCTCCGGCGGGACGCGCTCGTCCAGGTCAATGAACGCCAGCATCGTGATCTGTGAGTTGCGCCGCCCTCGCACCGGGCCACCCTCCAGCCGGAATGCCCCACGGTACCAGCTATGACGGTCATGCCGGTAGTGGCGCGAGCGCTCGAGGACGCGCTGCTAGACTACCGCTCGTCCCGACGCCCGGTGGATGCCACGGAGGCCAGCATGCCCGACGCGTACCTCACGATTGCCGAAGCCGATATGGCTACCCAGGAACGGCTCGCGGCCGGCTTGGAGCTTCGGGCCGCCGATCCACAGCAACGGGCGATGCTCCGGGCGTACCTGGCCGACGTGCACTTCGGGCCGGCGTCCCGAGTGCTCGAAGTCGGGTGCGGAACCGGGCCGGTAACCCGAATCCTCGCCAGCTGGCCCGGCGTCGCCGAGGCGGTGGGCATCGACCCTTCGCCCGTGTTCATTGCCAAGGCCCGTGAGCTGGCCAGAGGTGTGGGCAACGCCACGTTCGAGCAGGCCAGCGGATTGGCACTGCCCTTCGAGGATCGTTCGCTCGACGTGGTCGTCATGCACACCACGCTCTGCCACATCCCCGAGCCCGAGCGCGCCCTCGGCGAGGCTCATCGGGTCTTGCGACCCGGCGGCTGGCTGGCCGTCTTCGATGGCGACTACGCCAGTACCACGCTCGCCACCGGGGAGTTCGACCCCTTGCAGTGCTGCGTCGGCGCCGGCTGGGCCACCCGCCTCAACGACCAGTGGCTCGTCCGCCGGCTCCCCGCGCTCGTGCGCACGGTGGGCTTCGAGGTCGCGCGCTTCCGGAGCCACGGCTATCTCCAGAACGCCGAGCCCGACTACATGCTGACCATTGCCGACCGGGGTGCCGATGCCCTCGTGGCGCTGGGCCGCATCGGGCCCGACCTGGCAGCCGCGCTCAAGGCGGAAGCACGGCGCCGAGCCGAGCGCGGCGACTTCTTCGGGCACATCATGTACGCGAGCCTGATCGCCCGGAAGTCTGGCTAGGGGCCTCCACCTGCTGCGCCTTCGTCTGGCCGTCCGCCTGCACTTCTTCAGCAGCCTGCTAGAGCAGGTCCAACCGGGCGTCGCCCTGCCATCTACGATTCAATGGCACAGCCACCGCGCGGGGCACGATGGGTCGCGACGGCACGGCTGACCTCGACCGCGCCGGCCGTCGCTACCCGCGTCGTCCGGTATCGACGATGACGTACTGCTGCTCGATGACCACGGGGTAGGTTTCGGCGACATAAGGGCCCTTCGCGAGCCCGCCCATTGTCGGATCGGGCTCGCCGCCGCCCGCCGCGGCGACATCCTCCGGTGCCGTCCCCGGTGCGGACGGCGCCGGCCCGGACGCAAGGTCCGCGTCGTTCACCACCACTGCCCCGGGTTCCACCGAGACGTCGTAGCGGCGCACACGGACCGCCCGCGGGTCGAACCAGGACTGGCCGGTGCGGAGGTCGAACTCCCAACCGTGCCAGGGGCAGCGGATGATCTCGCCAGGGCGGGTCACTGAATACTCTCCAGGACGCGACGAGGTGACCAGGCTGGTCTGTCGGCCGCTGCAGAGCGAGCCACCCTGGTGGGGGCAGCGATTGAGGATGGCGAAGTACTCCCCGCCGACGTTGAAGACACCGACCGCACGGCCGCCTATTTCAACGATCTTCCGCTCCCCCGGCGGGATGTCGTCGACCGTTCCCACGACGTAGCGGGCCATGTCAGGCACCCATGTCCGGGAGTCGGTAGAAGCCGAGCGCGTTCTCGAACATCAGCTTCTGCTCGAACCCGTCCGGCAGCTTGATCTTCGGCAGCACGTCGCTCGGGGCATCGAAGTCCCAGTGGGGGTAGTCCGTCGCGAACATCAGCCGATCGTAGAGGTTCCCCTGCTCGAGTAGCTCGAGGAAGTACTCCGGCCGGTTGGGCTCCTCGATGGGCTGGGTGGTGAGCCAGATGTGCCCGTGGATCACCTCAGACGGCAATCGCCTCAGGTGGGGAAGATCCTTGCGCAGCCGCTTCCAGTGGGAGTCGAGTCGCCAGGCGAGCGGCGGCAGCCAGGCGAAGCCGCCCTCGATGAGGACCATTTTGAGGGTCGGGAACTGCTCGAAGACGCCCTCGTAGATCAGGCTGACCACCTGCGACTGGAAGCTCTGGGACATCCCCGAGTGGTACTCGTAGTAGTACGAGGGCCAGCCGGTGCCGGTGATCGGGTGGCCGCTGTGCCCGCCGAAGTGGATGCCGATTGGCAGGCCATGCCGCTCGGCCGCCGCGTAGATCGGCCAGTAGCGCGGTCGACCCAGCGGCTCGGCCGTCCGGATTGACATCAGCACCTGGACGTAGTTCGGGTTGGGACCGAGGCGGTCGATCTCTTGCGCCGCCAACTCGGCGTAGTCGGACGGGATCGTGATCGAGGCCTTGATGCGGGGCTCCGGCTCGGTCCACTCCGCCAGCTGCCAGTCGTTGGTGGCGCTGCACAGGGCGGCGAGATAGCCTGGGTGGCGGTTCTTCTGGCTGTGCCCGAGCGGATTGTTGATCGCCAGGTCGATGCCCCACTCGTCCAGGAGCTGCTCGCGGAGGAAGGGCAGGCTGGAGCCCGGCGGGCCGCCCTCGGACGGATAGGCGTCGGCGCGATCCCCGCTATCCTTCGGGAAGCTGGAGCCGTCGTACCCCCACCTGCCGTACTGGTCGTGATACTCGTGCCAGCGCGGCGAGAGGTACTTCTTCAGTACCGCGCTCGACGCGAACGTGGTGTGGATGTCGCCGTCGACCAGCGTTGGCCGCACTGCCCCCGAGGTCTCCGGCTTTGCCGCAGTCATGACCATGGTGTCGTGCTCCTTGTCGTGCTCGCGTGGTAGCTACCGCAGCTTGCGGACCAATTGCGCGGCGGCTACGCCAGGCGGTACCAGGCGCGGGCGTTCTCGGACATGATCTTGCGCGTCCGCTCCTCCGAGAGCTGGATCGGCAGGCGGCCGTCCGAGTCGTCGGCATGCCAGTGCGGGTAGTCCGTAGCGTACAGCAGCAGGTCGTCCGAGCCGAGCTGATCGACGATCTGGCGCAGGTACTTCGGGTTGTCCGGCGCGTCGACCGGCTGGGTCGTGAAGCGGACGTGCTGGTGGATGTACTCCGAGGGCGCCATGGTGGTCCAGGGGATCTCGCGCCGGAGCGCCTTCCAGTTCTTGTCCAGCCGCCACATCAGCGAGGGCAGCCAGGTCCAGCCGCCCTCGACCATCGTGACCCGGAGATCGGGGAACTCGGCGAACGTCCCTTCAGAGATTAGGCTGGTCAACTGGGTCTGGAAGATGTGGGCCATCCCCACCGCTTCCTCGGCGTAGTAGGTCGGCCAGCCGCTGGCGGTGGGCGGCGTGCCGGAGGCGCCGCCGAACTGGATGCCGGCCACGAGATTGTGGCGGACCGCCGCCTCGAAGATCGGGAAGTAGCGGCGGTTGCCGTACGGCCGCTCGGAGCGGCCTGGCAGGAAGACCTGCACGAAGCCTGAATGACCGGCTACCCGGTCAATCTCCTTGACGGCGAGGTCCGGATACTGGGTCGGGATCACGATGGACGCACGGAGGCGCGGCTCCTTGTCCAGCCACTCGTCAATCAGCCAGTCGTTGACGGCGCTCGCGATGGCAGCCGCGCCGTACGGGTGCCGGATGCCGTCCACGGCGTAGGCACAGTTCAGGATCGCGAGATCGACGTTCCGTCCGTCGAGGGCCTGGGCCCGCAGGAGGTCCAGATCCGAGCCCGGCAGGCCGCCCTCAGTCATGCTGCCGGGTCGGGCCGAGAGGGCCGCGCCCGCGGGGTAGTACGTGTCGGTCGCTCCCTTGAACCGGGTCTGCGCAATCGTCTCTCGCCAGTACTCGGAGAGGTACGGGATGAGCGCCCCGATCGACGGCACGTTGCAGTGGATGTCACAGTCGATGACCGCCTCGCTCGTCATTCTCACGCCCTTCTATCTGTGCCCTCTCGGCATGCTGACCCGCCTCGGTCCTCGATCTCGTCATGATGTGGCCGCCCCGTCTCGTCCCGACCAAGCCGCCAGCGCATCCCCGGAGGCCTCCAGGTTCGCGAGGAACATCTTAAGCCGTAGACACAGACAGTGTACCGACGCGCCGTGACTAGCCTAGTGGGTCACGCCGCATTTCGCTGAGCTTGACGAAAGGGGGCATACTGCACGGTAGGAGCACGGGATCATGGCGACCATGCAGAAGGAGCGGCTGCGCCCGCTGGCGGAGGCGGAGCGGCGCG
>JALYGH010000308.1 GCA_030777205.1 Chloroflexota bacterium | reverse complement strand
GTACTGGCCGCTCGGCGTGTCCGTTTTGGAGCGACTGCGGCGGCCGGACCGCTTCGGGCGCCGATCGCGCGTTGGTGGGGTGGCGAGCAACGGCACCGCGTACGGGTCGCTCGCCGCGACGACCTGCTCGTCACGGGTCTCCGGCGGCTCGCCGGACGGTTCGGACGCGTCGGCGTCGGCAGACTCTGGAGCGGCGCTCTGGGGCACCCGGTCGGGCGGGGACTCGGCTTTCTCTCGTTGCTGCTCGCGCTCGTCGCGGTGCTCCTGCATCGAGCGGTCGAGGTCGCCGGGGTCGAGGCGCGGCTGCTCGAACGGGCGGCGGCGCCGGCGGTGGGGCAGGGCAAGCTCGGCGGCGTCGCGGACGTCTGCCTCGGTCGCCCGCGCCCGACCGGCGTAAGCGGCGAGCGTCGCGGCCGCCTTGTACATCACGATGTCGGCGCGGAGCCCGTCCACCTGGAAGTCGGCGCAGAGATGGGCGATCAGATCGAGCATCTGGTCGTCGACCACGACGCTCGGCAGCAGCGCGCGGGCACGCAGGATGCATTCGCGCTCCGCGGCCTCCTCGGCCTGCCAGCGGGCCGCGAAGGCGGTTGGGTCGTCTTCGAATGCGATCCGCCGTCGTACCACCTCGGCGCGCTCGGCCCTTGCCGGCAGCCCCTCGACCTCAACGGCCAGCGCGAACCGATCCAGGAGCTGTGGGCGCAGGTCGCCCTCCTCGGGGTTCATCGTCCCGACCAGGATGAAGCGGGCCGGGTGGGCCAGCGAGATGCCCTCGCGCTCGACGTAGTTCATGCCCATCGCCGCCGCGTCGAGCAGCACGTCGACCAGGTGGTCGTTGAGCAGGTTCACCTCGTCGACGTAGAGGATGCCCCGGTTGGCGGCGGCGAGCAGGCCCGGCTCGAACCGACGCGCGCCCTCGGCGATGGCCGCCTCGATGTCAAGCGTGCCGGTCAGGCGGTCCTCGGTGGCCCCGACGGGCAGGTTGACGATCGGGACCTGGCGCGTGGCGGTTGGGAGCGGCGCCGGGCGCTCGGCGCAGCCGGCGCACAGGTCGTCCGGCACAGCCGGCTCGCAGCCATAGCGGCAGCCGACGACCACGTCGATCTCCGGTAGCAGGTTGGCGAGGGCGCGCACGGCCGTCGACTTGGCCGTGCCCTTCTCGCCACGGATCAGCACGCCACCGAGCGACGGGTTGACGGCGTTCAGGATCAGGGCGCGCTTCATCCGCTCCTGGCCGACGAGCGCCGTGAACGGAAAGACCGGCCGCTTCATGCGCCGCCCTCCGCGTCTTCGCCGCGCGCCTCGAGTTGCGCTTCGGTCTCCAGGTAGATCCGCTGGAGCCGCTCGCGCAGGTCGTCCGGCGGCGACTCCCAAAGGCCGCGGTCCATCGCCTCGACCAGCCGCTCGACGATCCCGCGCAGCGCCCAGGGGTTCGACTCCTCGAAGAACCGCCGAGTCTCGGGGTCGAGCACGTACGCCTCGGTCACCCGCTCGTACATCCAGTCATCGATGACTTGGGCCGTCGCGTCGTAGCCGTAGAGGTAGTCGACCGTCGCGGCCATCTCGAACGCGCCCTTGTAGCCGTGGCGCTTGATGCCGTCGATCCACTTCGGGTTCACCACCCGGGTGCGGAAGACCCGCCGCGCCTCGTCCGCCAGGTCGCGCTGCTTCGGCTCGAGCGGGTTCGAGCTGTCCCCGAAGTACTGCTTCGGGTTCCGGCCGGTCAGCGACCGGACCATGGCGATCATCCCGCCGTGGTACTGGAGATAGTCGTCCGAGTCGAAGATGTCGTGCTCGCGATTGTCCTGGTTCTTGGCGGCGATGACGATGCTGCCGAACCGCTCGCGGAACTCGTCCGGCGCCTCGGCCCCGAAGACGCCGCGACCGTAGGCGAACGCGCCCCAGGCCTGGTACACGGCGGCCAGGTCCTGGTCAGTCTTCCAGTTGCGCTCGTCGAGCAGCGGCAGGATGCCGGCCCCGTAGGTGCCCGGCTTGCTGCCGAACACCCGGTAGCCGGCCGATCGCCGGGCCTCGTCGGGCGCCATGCCGGCCGCGATCTTCCGCTCGGTCTCGGCCCGGACGCGGGCCCGGGCGAAGTTCCGGTCGTCCGGCTCGTCCAGGTCGGCGACGATCCGCACGGCGTCGTCGATCAGGTGGATCAGGTTCGGGAAGGCGTCGCGGAAGAAGCCGCTGATGCGCGCCGTCACGTCGATCCGTGGTCGCCCCAACTCCTCCAGCGGGATGACCTCCAGCCCGCGCACGCGGCGGTTCTCCTTCTGCCAGACCGGCCGCACGCCGAGCAGGTAGAGGATCTCGGCTACGTCGTCGCCATGGGTCCGCATCGCCGAGGTGCCCCAGACGACGATCCCGACCGACTCCGGATAGCGCCCCTCCGCGTCGAGGTACTTCTTGAGCAGGGCGTCGCCGAGCGCGACGCCGGTCTGCCAGGCGTTCAGCGACGGGATCGTGTTTGGGTCGACCGAGTAGAAGTTGCGGCCGGTCGGCAGGACGTTGGCCTGGCCGCGAGTTGGGGCGCCGCTCGGCCCGGCCGGCACGTAGCCGCCGCGCAGTCCGCGCAGCAGGTTGGCGATCTCGTCGGTCGTCCGGGCCAGGTTCGGGGCCAGCGTGCCGGCGACGTACTCCAGCGACTCGCGCACCACCAGCCCATCGTTCGGGAACACTCGCTCGACGAGCGACGGGACCGCGTCGGCCGCCCAGCCGGCCGCCTGGAGCTCCCCGAGCAGCGCGTGGCCGAGGCGGTCGAGACGCTCGATCGCGTCGCCGTTCGAGCGGACCGGCGTCGTGCGGTCCAGGTCCGCCAGGACGGGCGGGACCGGACCGGCCACCGGAGCGCCCCGATGGGCCAGCAGCGCGTCATAGTCGAGGTCGAGGGCCCGGGCGAGGGCCCGGCGCAGGCTCGGGGCGTCGACGTTGTCCAGTCGGGTCAGCGCCAGCAGCAGGCCGATCTCCTGCTCGCCGTCCGGCGGTTGCCCGAGCGTGTGGAGCCCGTCGCGGATCTGGGCGTCCTTCAGCTCGCAGATG
The DNA here is from genome assembly GCA_030777205.1 of Chloroflexota bacterium. Taxonomy (GTDB): domain Bacteria; phylum Chloroflexota; class UBA6077; order UBA6077; family JACCZL01; genus JALYGH01. Next base: position 7,099 of record JALYGH010000308.1, on the reverse strand, counting down.
TAGCCGTCGACGTGGAGCAGGAAGTCGTCGAACTCCGCGTCGCCGGGGCGGGCCTGCTGGTGGAGGTCGTGGTCGAGCTTCGCCTCGACGATCACCTGCCAGATCTGGTCGCGGACGAGCGGCGCCTTCTTCGGGTCGAGCGTCTGGACCTGGTAGTACTCGTCCATCAGCTGCTCGAGCTTGACGATCTCGTTGTAGCCGTCGGCCGTCGTCATCGCCGGGATCAGGTGGTCGACGATCGCCGCGTGCGACCGCCGCTTGGCCTGGGCGCCCTCGCCGGGGTTGTTGACGATGAACGGGTAGAAGTGCGGCAGGTCGCCGAGCGCGACCTCCGGGTAGCAGGAAGCCGACAGGCCGAGGCTCTTGCCCGGCAGCCACTCCAGGGTGCCGTGCTTGCCGACGTGGACGATCGCGTGGGCCCCAAACTCCTCCCGCAGCCAGGCGTAGTAGGCCAGGTAGTGGTGGGTCGGCGTCAGGTCGGGCGAGTGGTAGATCGCGATCGGGTTCTCGCCGAAGCCGCGCGGCGGCTGGATCCCGACGAAGACGTTGCCGAAGCCCAGCCCCGGCACGACCAGCGCGTCACCGTCGCGGTATACGTCGCCGGGCGGCTCGCCCCAGGCATCGCGCAGCTCTCCCTGCACCGTCGCCGTGAAGCCGCTGAACAGGCGGCCGTAGCTCGCCGCGCTCAAGCGGCCGGGCGCCGTCGCGAGCTGGGTCTCGGTGAGGAAGTCCTTGTCGTATGAGCAGCGGTCGATGAGCTGGTGGATCAGGTCGTCGCCGCTCTCGGGCAGCTCTCCGACGGCGTACCCCTCGTCGCGCATCGCCCGCAGGACATTCAGCACCGAGGCGGGGGTGTCCAGGCCGACCGCGTTGCCGATCCGCGCGTTCTTGGTCGGGTAGTTGCTCAGCACGATCGCGACCCGCCGCTCGGCCGGCGGCGTGCGGCGCAGTCGGGCCCAGTTGGCGGCCAGGCGGGCCATGAACTCGACCCGGTCGGGCGCGGCCGCGTAGCACATCAGCCGCGCCCCGAGCCGCTCGTCCTCGGCGCTCTCCTGCTTGAAGGAGATTGGCACGCCGATGATCCGCCCGTCAAACTCCGGCATCGCCACGTTCATCGCCGTATCGATCGGGCTGAGGCCGGCGTCGCTGGCCACCCACTGCTCGGCCGTACTGGTCGAGACGATTGCCTGGAGGACCGGCACGTCGAGCGCGTCGAGCGCCTCGACCGACCAGCCGCTCGCGACGCTGACGCCCTTCACCTCGACCTGGCTCATCGCGAAGCTGAGGGTGTTGAGGACGGCGTCGACCCGTGGCGTGCCGTCCGGCCGCAGCAGCAGGTCGCGGAAGACGGTCGGAATGCCATCCGGCCCCCCCTTGAGGCTGTAGCAGAAGATCGGCAAGGGGACGCCGCCGGCCCCCTCCACCGCCTCGATCAGCGCGTCGACGAAGGCCAGGTTCCGGCTCATCCAGTGGGCGCGGTAGAACAGCACGCCGACGACCGGCGCATCGCCGAGCGCCCCGACCCTCCGCCGCACCAGGTACTCCTCGGGTCCGAGCCCGGGCGGCTCGGCGGGATGATAGATGCCTTCCCAGGGCACGTCGGCCGGCGGCGCCGCGCCGTAGGCTGTCCCGAAGTAGGTATCGGACAGCAGGGTCAGCAGGTTCCTGGCGTTCTCGACGCCGCCGCGCGTCAAGTATTCGAAGGCGGCCTGGACGATCTCCCCGTCCGCCGAGCAGGCGGCCTGGAGATCCAGGTCCGGGGTGCGGTCGCCGGGGATGGCGACGAGCGGGATGCCGCGCTCGGCGCACTCGCGGACGAGCCGCTCCCAGCCGTGCTCGAACGCGCGAGGCCCGCCGAGCAGCCGGGCGACGACGACACGGGCGGCAGGCAGCTCGCGGTCGAGCCAGGCTCGTGCCGCCTCGGGGGTGGTGAGGGTGGCCGGGTTGACGGCGCGGACGCCGGGGCAGTCCGGCGGCAGCTCGCGGAGCGCGTAGCTCAGCGTGAGCAAGTCGGTGTCGGCGGTGCTGAGGACGACGATCATGCCGGCGGGCTCCACCTGCCGGGCAACCGGGATCGTGCCCGCCGCGCGGCTCAAAACTCGATCCCCCGCTGGGCCGGGATGCCCTGGTCGTACGGGTGCTTGATCGGGACCATCTCGGTCACCAGGTCGGCCGCGTCGATCAGCTCCGATGGGGCGCCGCGCCCGGTCAGGACCAGGTGCAGGCGGGCCGGCTTCTCGCGGATCAGGGCCAGCACGTCGTCGAGCGGCACGAGCCCGGCCTTGATCGAGCCGAGGATCTCGTCGAGCACCACCATGTCGTACTCGTCGGCCAGCACGACCTCGCGGGCGCGGGCGAACGCCTGGTGCGCCGCCTCCTCGTGCTCCTCCATCGGGATGCGCTTGTCGCGGAGCCGCTCGATCGTGAACCCCATCCCCATCCTGACGAGCTGGACGTTCGGCCCGAGCGCCTCGATCGACTTCGACTCGCCGGTCTTCCAGCGGCCCTTGATGAATTGGATGACCAGCACCTTCATGTCGTTGCCGGCGGCCCGCAGGGTCAGGCCGAGCGCGGCCGTCGTCTTGCCCTTGCCGTTGCCGGTGTTGACGATCACCAGACCACGGGGCTGCTTCTTCTCGCGCGCCATGGGACCTCCGCTCACGCCGCCGCTGCTCGCGCCACTGCCGCTCTCGCCACCAACTCGCAGCTCGCCAGTTCGACTGCCGCGCCATTCGCCGTCTAGTCCCGGCCGCCGTGCCGAGACACAGAACGGCCCCCAGCATCGCCGAGACGCTGGAGGCCGGCACGAGACGGGGGTGGGGAGCCGCGCGGCCGGCGATCGGCGCGACGGACCTCGTCCGTATCGGGCTGGCTCCCTGACCCGAAGAGCGGCGACCCGGACTCGCTCGGGCAGGTCTCCTGACTCGCGGATCGGTGCCGCCGGCGCCTTCCCATCCCCATCGGACAGTGGCCGGATGCCGGGCAGCTCCCCGCTTACAGTGGCGCGACCGTGGCGGACTTGCACCGCCTTCCCTATTCTGCCCCGCCGATCCCGCGAGAGATGCCGGGGCCACCCGAGGAGCGACTATTCGACTGTGCGTCTTCCCTCGCCCGGTACTCCGACCGGGCGCGAACGGAAGGATAGCCGGAACGCGCCCGCACGTCCAAACGGCCCTGACGGACGTAGCGGCTCAGTCCGTGACGGCCGGGGCGACACCAGACCTGCCTGGCTAGGCTACCGTTGGCGGACGCTCGTTGGGACGCAGGCGAACATGCGCCCACGCTCGGCGCCGCCGGCTGGATCGGCGGTCGCGGACGCCTACCCTGACGCAGCGTCCCCGGCCGCGATCCGGTCGTGGATGACCACGCCGCCCTTGACGACGAGGCGGAGGTCGTACAGGGCGTGGATGTCGCGGGTCGGGTCGCCGCCCACGGCGATCAGGTCAGCGTACCTGCCCGGCTCGAGCGTCCCGACGACCTTCTCCAGCCGCAGCGCCTCGGCGGCCGAGCGCGTGGCGGCGACGAGCGCCCGGGCCGGCGTCATGCCGAGGTGGACGAGTAGCTCCAGCTCCCGGCGGGCCGAGTTGTGCGGGACGAGCGGGGCGCCGGTGTCGGTGCCGGCGGCGATCTTCACGCCGGCCTCCAGCGCAAGCCCGATGCTCCGCGCGCTCGCCTCGGCCATCACGCGGCCCTTGCGGACGTACTCCTCGGGGAAGGTCGGCCCCGGCTCCGCTTCCGCGACCCCGAAGAACCAGGCCAGGGTCGGGACCATGACGATGCCGCGGGCCGCCATCAGCCCGGCCAGCTCCGGCGTCAACTGGTTGCAGTGCTCGATCGTGTCGGCGCCGGCCTCGATCGCATTGGTTATGCCCTGCTGCCCCTCGGCGTGGATCGCCGCCACGCGTCCGGCATTCTTCACCTCCTCGACCGCCGCCCGCATCTCCTCCAGGCTGAGCTGCGGCGACCACGGCTCGTCGTGGCGGAGGCCGTAGACGCCGCCGGTCGCCAGGATCTTGATCAGGTCCGCCCCCGCCTTCAGTTGCAGGCGCGCGGCCCGCCGGGCCTCGACCGGGCCGTCGACCTCGATCCCCATCGCGTGGCAGTGCCCGCCGGTCATGACGATCGGCGCGCCGGCGACGAGCAGCCGCGGGCCGGGCACGATCCCCTCGTCGATCGCGTCGCGGAGGGCGACCGAGACCCCGTCCGGGCAGCCGACGTCGCGGACGGTGGTAGTGCCGCAGGCCAGGGTGTCGGCCGCGTGGCGCACGGCTCGGATCGTCCCCTTCGGGACGGACTCGGACTGGCGGAGCGGCTCCGGCTGGGCCCGCGCGCCGTCCCAGATCAGGTGGACGTGGGCGTCGATCAGGCCCGGCAGGAGGGTAAGGTCCCCGAGGTCGACGACCTGCGCGTCCAAGGGCGCCTCGGCCGCCGGCGCGACGCCGACGATCCGCCCCTCGTCGTGGAGCACGACCGCGTGCTCTCGGACCGGGCCGCTGGTGCCGTCGAAGACGCGGGCCGCGCGATAGCCCTGGAGCACCATGGTCGAACCTCCCGTCAGCCCGCGACGGCCGGACCGGCGAAGCGGTCGAGCCGGAAGAGGCCGATGTCGTGGCGAGTCTCGCCCCGAGTGGCCAGGTCGGCCAGGATCTCGCCGACGACGCTACAGAACTTGAAGCCGTGGCCGGAGCAGGGCGAGGCGAGGACCACCTGGGGGTAATCCGGGTGGGTGTCGAGGATGAAGTGCTCGTCCGGGGTGTTCGTGAACATGCAGGCCCGCAGCACCATCGTCGGCCCGGCGCCGGCGGGGAAGTAGCGGTCGGCGAACTCGCCCAGGATCGCCTCGTCGCGCAGGTGGACGTCGCGGTCGGCGCGGTCCGGGTCGACCGTCTCCCCGAGGTGATGGTAGCGGCCGAATTTGAAGCCGGGCACGACCGCGATCGGCAGGCCGTAGTAACGCCCCTCCTCGACTTCGAGGTTGAAGACCGGGAAGCGATCGGGCATGAACAGCGCCGGACTGGCCGGCTGGAGCCAGGCCAGCACCTGGCGCTCGGGAACGGCGAGCGGCCGCAGCCCGGGCACGAGCGCGCCGACCCATGCGCCGGCCGTGATCACGAGACGCTCGGCGTCGTAGGCCCCGCGGTCCGTCTCGACGCGGACGCCGTCGCCGCGCGGCTCCCAATTGAGGACCCGCTCGCGGGCCCGGACGACGGCCCCGAGCGCCTGGGCGGCGACGACGTGGGCGACGATGCAGTGCTCGGAGAGCAGGAAGCCGCCGTCCGGCTGGAGGACGGCCAGGTGGTCGTCCGGCAGGCGGTAGCCGGGGAAGCGCCGGTTGACGGCGGCGCCGTCGAGGACCTCGTGCGGCAGGTCGTGGAGCCGGCAGGATTTGAGCGACCCGGCGAAGCAGCGGCTACCGGGCGGGCCGGCGTCGATCGAGCCGGTGATGTGGAGCAGGCGCTCGCCGCAGCCCCGCTCCAGCTCCCGCCACAGCTCGTAGGCCCGGCGCAGGAGCGGCACGTAGGACGGGTGCTCGTAGTAGGCCAGGCGAATGATCCGGCTGATCCCGTGCGAGGAGCCCATCGCGTGGGGGACGTCGAACCGCTCGATGCCGAGGACGCGCCGGCCCCGGCGGGCGAGCTGGTAGACGGCCACGCTGCCCACCCCGCCGACTCCGAGGACGATGGCGTCGTAGCGATCGGGCACGGCAATTCCTCTCCGCTGTGGCGGCGTCCGGCCGAGTTTGCGCGCTCTGCACGTGTCGCGGCCCGGCAACGCACTCGAATGTTGTACTTCGCCATGGTAGATGAAGATGTGCTGTCATCCTGGATGTGTTGTCATCCTGAACGAAGTGAAGGATCTCCCGTCGCCGCTCATCGGGTCCAGGAGAGCCGTCGACGGGCTCAGGATGCCAAACCAGGTCGTGGACGTCCCACCATCTTCAGCGTGGCGTTGCGGTAGTCTCCCAGTGATCTTCTCAAGTCGAGAAGATCACCGCGTTCACCGGATGTCGTCCTCCGACAAGCCGGCCTGCTTGAGGAGATGCCGGAATAAGCCGGCCTTGAGTGGCCTATTGCCGTGGATCGGGACCGAGATCCGCACATTCCGGCCGGTCTTGTCGTGAATGTGGTGGGTAGTGGGTCAGTTTGAATCGAGCAATCCGACGATCTCCTGAATCGTCCAGACGTGATCGGCCACGCCGGCCGCGACGGCGGGCGTCGTGCCGAGCGTCTGATGCTTCCGAGCGAAGTTGTAGTACATGAAGTGCGGGCTGACCGCGTGCGCCAGATTCTCGACCTTCTTCGAGAAGGCATGAGTCAGGCGGGTGAAGCGCCGCATGCCCATGCGCGTGGTGAGGTTCTGGCGCTCGACGTAGCTAGTCGAGATGTGGGCCGGGTCCGGATTGCCCATGATGACCCGCGCCTCTGCCCCGGTGCAGACCGACGGGCTGTAGCGACGCTCGGCGCTCGGGTCCGGGCCGTACAGCTTGATGAGCATGGCGTAGTCGATGTCCGCGCCGAACGTGCCCTCGACCGCTTCGAGGTATGCCTTGTGGCCGTCCGTGGTGAGCTGGACGCGGTTGCGGAGCCGCCCGGAGAGGTCTTCGATGAACGCGGCAGCGCCGGCCCCGTTGCGCTCGCCCACCAGCCAGCACGGCACGAGCTTGGTCTGCGCGTCGGTGGCCGTCCAGGTGTACACGTCGCCGTAGCCGAAGATGCCCTCACGCTCGGGCGGGACGTTCTTCTCCTTGGCGTAGCAGAACGACCAAATCTCGTCGCACTACAGGCGCTTGCACGGTAGGTCGCGCATCACGCGGTCCTGGTACTCGCTGCAGGCCGTCCCCAGGTCCACGAGCAGCTTGATGACCGTGTTCTTTGCCACGCCGGTCATGCGGACGGTGGGTCGGATCGAATTGCCCTCGACCAACGCGGCGACCACCTGCGCCCGCCGCTGCGCGCTCAGCCTGTTCATGCTTACTAGTGGGTCACGCCGCATTTCGCTGAGCTTGACGAAAGGGGGCATACTGCACGGTAGGAGCACGGGATCATGGCGACCATGCAGAAGGAGCGGCTGCGCCCGCTGGCGGAGGCGGAGCGGCGCG
>JALYGH010000307.1 GCA_030777205.1 Chloroflexota bacterium | reverse complement strand
CCGCTTCCGCCCGACGGTGGTCCACGCCTGGAACGTCCACGGCCACCTGTCGTACGCGACCCTGGCGCTCGCGGCGCGGGCAAGCGCGCGGGTCGTGCTGACGTACCAGGACGCCCAGCCGTTCTGCCACAGCAAGTACAAGTGCTGGATCGACCCGAGCGCGCCGCTCCCGGAGCGGCCGGACTACCGCGCCAACCCGCGCGACTGCCGGAGCTGTCGCCAGCATTACTGGATGTTCCCGCCGCGCAATCGCCTCCTGCGGACGCTGCTGCGACGGTACGTCGACGTCGGAGTCTCGGTCAGCCGGGCGCTCGGCGACGCGCTTGCCGACAACAGCATCCCGGTCGGCGCGGTCGTCCACAACGGGCTGCCCCTGGATGACCCGGCCCTGGTCAGCGCCGACGCGGCACGGGCGCGGCAGCGGCACGGCTGGGACGACGCGCCGTTGCTCGTCACCGGCGGGCGGCTGCACTTCTTCAAGGGTCAGAACCAGGCCGTCGACGCCTTCGCGCGGGTCTCCGCCCATCACCCGACGGCGCGGCTGGTGATCCTCGGAAACCAGGGCTGGTTCCGCGACAGCCTGGCCGAGCGGGCGGCCGGACTCGGCGTCGCCGACCGGGTCAGCTTCCCGGGCTTCCTTGACCGGGCGGCCTATCACGACTGCGTCGCCGCCGCCGCCGGCTTCCTCAATCTCTCGACCTACCTCGACCCGTTCCCGACCGTGAACCTAGAGGCGATGGCGCTCGGCGTGCCGGTCGTCGGGACCCGGCTGGGCGGCACACCGGAGGCGGTCAAGGACGGCGAGACTGGGCTACTGGTGAACCCGTACGAGGTTGGCGCCGTGGCAGAGCGGATCCTGACGCTCCTGACTGATCGCCAACTGCGGGAACGGCTCGGCGAGAACGGGCGCCGGCGGGTGCGCGAGGAGTTCCCGGTCGAGCGGATGGCCGCGCGATACGAGGCTATCTACGGGTGCGGTTGATCCGGCTCGGCTGGCCGCCCGACGCGGCGACGGCGGCGGCCTGGGAGGGGCTCCGCGTCGCTGCCCCAACCGAGGCCGTCTTCCTGACGCCCGAGTGGCTCGGCGCCTGGTGGCGACACCTCGGGCCGGAAGGACGCCGGTCAGGATTCCGTGGCCGGACGCCGGGCTCCGCTGCCGGCCCGCTCCTGTTCGCCATGATGGAGGGCCGGAAGCCGCGCGGCCTCGCGCCGCTCTACCGAGCGCCGCTGGGGAGCACCGGCCTGCGGGCGCTCCGATTGCTCGGGACCGGCGTCAGCGACTACCTCGACCTCCTGCTCGCGCCGGAGCCCGCCCCCCGCACGGCCGCCCTGCGGACGTTGATGGAGGGCTTGGTCAAGCGCCAGGCCGGCTGGGATGCCCTCGACCTGCGCGGCCTGCCGGCCGAGTCGCCGACCGTCCCCGAGCTGGCGAGGCTGGCCGGCGAACTCGGGCTGCCCTGCGCCATCCGGCCCGGCTACGCCCGGCCGGCCATCGCGCTCGACGGCACATTCGAGGGGTTCCTGAAATCGAAGCCGGGTCGCTTCCGCTACAACCTCCGCTCGCGCCTCAAGCGCCTCGGCCAAGTCGGCGAGGTCCGCTTCCGCACCGTCGCCTGTCCCGCCGACGTCCCGGCTGCCCTCGACGCCCTGGTCGATCTGCACGCCCGCCGCTGGTCCGGGCAGCACACCGCCACGATCTTCTCGTCCTCCGAGCGCGGCCGCCGGTTCTACGCGGACGCCTGCCGACGATACGCCGCCCGCGGCCTGCTCGACCTGACCCTGCTCGAAGCCGGCGACCGCGTCGTGGCCGGTAGCCTGAGCTTCGTCGACCGGGATACCTGGTACTACTACCTGCCGGCCTGGGACCCGGACCTGGCCGCCCTGGCGCCGAGCAGCCTGCTCCTGGCGCACCTGGTCGAGGCGGCGTACGCGCGCGGCCTGCGTCGCTTCGACTTCATGCTCGGGGAGGAGTCGTACAAGGCGCGCTGGGCAACCGAGGAGCGCCGGACGGTCAACCTGGTCGTCGGCGGGCCGGGCGTGCGCGGTCGGGCAGCGTTCGCCGCCCTGACCATGAGGCTGCGGGCCCGGGACCGTGCCCGCCGCTCACCGTTCCTCCAGCGAGCGCGTCGCTATGGCCTCGGCCGCGCGAAGGCTCTGCTCCAGTATGCTGGGAGGGCGGCCGGCGTCTGACGGCTGAGGCAGGGGCGACACGAGCATACCCGCTCGCTGCGCTCATCCTCCGTGCGGGCAGGACGACGAGCCTTCGGGCTGGGCAGGCTCTTCGCGAGTTTATGACTCGCTCAGGATGACACGGCGATTGTGCTCGGCATCGCGGCGACGGGCGTAGCGCGGTATGGGCTGCTACGAGTGCGCTACGGCTCGCAACCGAGGGAGTGTCCTCGCGTTCGGGTTTTGGAGGACTGCTGCCGGATGCCCGATGTCCCGTCGTTGCCCGCGCTCCCGCCGCACTTTGCCCGCGACTGGCACCCGCTCGACGTGGCGCTCGGCGTATGCCTCGCGATCGTGGCGCTGAACGCAGCCCGGCGCGGCTTCGTGCGCGAGGCGGGGACGCTCGTCGGGCTCGCGATCGGCCTGGCGGTGGCGGGTCGGTTCGGACCCCAGGTGGCCGACCGCCTCGCCGAGCAGGTCGGGCGCCTGCCACTGCTGGATGAGTTGGCCTATGCGCTCGTCGTCGGGCTCGTCGCGGCCGGGGCCACCGTCCTGGCCGGCGTGCTGCGCGGGACCCTCCGGCTGCCGGGCCTGCCGATTGCGGACCACCTGGCCGGACTGGCGCTCGGGGTGATCGAGGGGGCCGCGGCTCTCGGCCTGTTGCTGCTGCTCGCGATGCGGGTAGGGCTCGTCGATCTGATCTCCGTCCCGCTCGATGGCTCGACGCTCGCCCCGGTGTTCCTGCGCTGGTGGCTCATCATCGCCACCGCGCTGCCTCCAGAGCTGGGGATGCCGCGGAGCATCTGGTAGGTCGCAGGTCGTGTCGGAGAGGAACGATCCCCGACCTACGGCCTGCCACGCAGCCAGCACTCCAGGAACAGTAGCGCCCAGAGGCGGGAGGCGTGGTCGCGCCGCTCGCTCTGGTGCTCGTCGATCAGGCGCGCGACGGCCGCCGGGCGGACCAGGGTGTTCAGGCGTGCGTCCGGGGCGAGCAGGCGGTCGATCAGGAACGGGCGCAGCTCGTTGCGCAGCCAGGCGGCCATCGGCACCTCGAAGCCGCGCTTCGGCGCCTTGACGACCGGCGCCGGCAGCCAGTCCTGCGCGAGATCGCGCAGGATCGGCTTGGTCTGGAACGCCGAGGCGCGGACGCGGTCCGGCAGGCTGACGGCGTGCTCGACGAGGACGTGGTCGAGGAACGGCGAGCGCCCTTCGAGTGAGCTGGCCATCGTCGCGACGTCCATCTTGACCAGGAAGTCGTCCGGCAGGACGTGGGTCGCGTCGGCGGCCATCATCAGCGCGGCCGGCTCCCGGATGCCCCAGGCCAGGCACTGCTCGACGCGGGCGTCGACGACCTCGCGGGCCGACTGGGTCACGTCGCGCAGCAGGTCCGGCTGGCAGATCGCCCGGGCGTCGGCGTCGGTGAACAGGCCGCTCCAGCGGAGGTAGCGCTCGCGCGGCGGGAGGGCGACCCCCTCTAGCAGCCGCAGGGTGAACGCGACCGGCCCTCGCCGGCGGCGGGGCGCGGGCGCCATGCGGGCCGCCACCGGCGCGACCGGCCCGAGCGCCGTCGTCATCCACTGGGCGAGCAGCGCCGCCGAGTAGCGGCGGTAGCCGGCGAACGCCTCGTCGCCGCCGTCGCCGTTCAGGATGACCTTCAGGTGCTTGCGGGCCTCGCGCGAGACGATCGTGCTCGGGATTGCCGAGGAGTCGGCGAACGGCTGGTCGTACGCCCCGACGAGGCGGCCGAGCAGGGCCTCGGGGTCGCGGACCTCGGCGGCGAGGTCGACCAGGATCTCCGTGTGGCGGGTGCCGTAGCGCTCGGCGACGAGCCGCGCGAGGGGCAGCTCGTTGAAGCGGGCATCGGCGAACCCGATCGAGAACGATTGCAGCGGCTCGGCCGACGCCCGGCTCGCCGCGGCCGTGACCAGCCCGCTGTCGATGCCGCCGGAGAGGAACACGCCGACCGGCACGTCGCTGCGAAGGCGGATGCGGACGCTCTCCTCGAAGATCTCGCGGGTCCGTTCGACCGCTTCGGCGCGCGAGAGCGTGGACGTAGCACCGGTCGGGAGGCGCCAGTAGCGGCGCAGCGTCTGGCGCCCCGCCGCGTCGATCTCGAGAGTGTGGGCGGGCGGCAGGACCGCGACCTCGCGGTACGCGGTGCGGGGGTGCGGGACGAAGCCGAAGCAGAGGTACTGGTAGATGGCGGTCGCGTCGAGCGTCGTGTCGAGGGCGCCGGACGCGAGCAGCCCCTTGATCTCCGAGGCAAACAGGAGCCGATCCGGAGTGCGGGCGTAGTAGAGCGGCTTCTTCCCGAACCGGTCCCGTCCGAGCAGGAGGGTCCGCCGCCTGGTGTCCCAGAGGGCGAACGCGAACATGCCGCGCAGGCGGGTGACGAAGTCGGGGCCGTGCTCCTCGTAGAGGTGGACGAGGGTCTCGGTGTCGCCCTGGGTGCGGAGGGCGTGGCGGGCGGCCAGCTCGTCGCGCAGCTCGACGTAGTTGTAGATCTCGCCGTTGAAGACGACCCAGATCGTCCCGTCCTCGTTCGAGACCGGCTGCTGGCTGCCGGCGATGTCGACGATGGCGAGCCGGCGCATCCCGAGCGCGACGCCCTCGCCCCGGTAGAAGCCGTCGTCGTCCGGCCCGCGGTGGCGCAGGCAGGTCGTCATGCCGTCGACGGCGTCGAGGCAGGCCGGCCCGGCGCCGAGATCGAGCACGCCGGCGATGCCGCACATACGCTAGCCTCCCGCCCCGTCAGCCCGGCTCGCGGCCGGAGCGGGGCGTCGGACTGTACCAGGAACGCGGGCGGCGCGGCTCGGGGAGTGGACGAGGTGCGCGACGGTGGCGCCGGGTACGGTGGTCGCGGCGCGATTCGTCGCGGTGCACGATGGTACCCGGGTGGTACCCAAGTGGCTCTTTGTGGTTGCCGGTTGGCTTTTCGTAGTCGCCGGTTGGCTTTCGGTGGCACCAAAATCGCCGCGACCAGGAAGCGATTGGGTTCGTTCTCGCAATAACAGGGTCGCGAACGGCCGGAACGCGCCCGTGCGTACCTGGCGGCGACCGAAACGAACGGGCGAGGTCGAGGGCATAGGCGGCTCCCGGTGGGCGATCCGAAGGGCGCACACTGAAGCTACTCGCGAGCGGGTGCTCGCATGCGCACAAGCCTCTCAGGGGGCGGACGCGGGCGTTGGAGCCAGGAGGGCCGCGTGTGGTCGGTGCGGCGTGAAGGCGGCGCGGTCAGGGTGTGCACCGGCTCGGTTGAGCCTGGGCAAGATCGAACAAGTAGTGGGGCAGGCTGGCCGGGTCGTTGGTTGCAAAGACCTTGTCGAAGCGCCCGACGGGCTCGCTGGCGCGCTCGGGCTCGTCCGCCTGATCCCACCGATCGGAAGACGATCGTCTGGCCGAGCGCCGGGGTGCTCGGCGCGCGGCATCCCGAGTACAAGCGGTAGACTAGCGGCAAGATCGGCCGTGGCTTCGGGAGGGGAAACGGTGAGAGGGTTGGTACGCGTGTGACGGTCAAAGATGAACTGCACGCGCTGGTCGAGCGCCTTGCCGAGCAGGATGCCCGCGAGGTGCTCGACTACCTGCGGACGCGGATCGAACCCGCCTCGCGCCCGAGCCGGGCATTCATCGAGGAGAGCCAGCGTGCGGTGGACGAGTCCACGGCCCCTGACGCCGTGCGTGTCCCGCACGAGGCAGTTCGCGCCTGGTTGCAGAGCTGGGAGACATCTGAGGAGGGTGCCGCCGACGTGGCCCTGCAAGCACTTGAGGAGCGCCTACGCCGGGACTCGCAGGGTGCAACTGGAAAGTGAGGGTTGCCTGGTCGCTGCGTGCGCTGCATGAGTTGCGCGCCCAGCGGGGCTACATTAGACGGAGACAGCCTGCTGCCGCGGCGAGGATCGTCGAGAGCATCATCGCCGCCACAGATCGTCTCGAGGCGTACCCTCACTACGGTCGCCCGGCTGCCTGGGATACGACCGGTCGACTCCGCGAGCTGCCGGTGGCCGGCACGCCCTTCGTCGTGCTGGATACGATAGACGCCGCCGGGATGGTCCTCATCGTCCGCGTGGTGCACGGAGCCCAACTCCGCGGACCTGAGTAGCGGGTGGGTGGCTCTGCATATCGGCGCGGCACCCGCGCCGTCGATGATTGGCTGCCTCGCGCTCACCGGCCCGCGGGCTTCGTCTGCTCGCCCATTGCTGGTGGCGGCGTTACCCCCGGTCGATAGGGAGGTCGTCGCGGTTGCCCCACTCCTCCCACGAGCCGTCGTAGACACGGACGTTGCCGTAGCCGAGCATCTGGAGCGTCAGCGCCGTGTGGGCCGCCCGCACCGCCCCCTGACAGTAGGTGACGACCTGCTTGTCCGGGGTCACGCCGGCCGCTTCGTAGCGGGCGCGGATCTCGTCCTCGGAGCGGAACGAGCGGTCGCCGCCCCAGTCGAGGTTGTCCTGCCAGAAGATCCAGGTCGAGCCGGGGATGCGCCCGCCGTGCTTCGCCCGCGCCTCCTCGCCGGTGTATTCGGTAAGGCGGCGGACGTCGACGACGACCGTGTTCGGGTCGTCCTTCAGCGCCAGGACCTGCTCGGCCGTGACAAGCATGTCCTCGTTGGCGTCGCGCGGGGTGAAGGTGGCCCGGCGCGGCCTCGGCGGCTCGGTCGTGAGCGGCCGGCCCTCCTGGAGCCACTTGGTGAGGCCGCCCTCGAGGATCTTGACCCGGTCGCCGTGGCCGTGGCGGGCCAGGACGAGCCAGAGTCGGGAGACGAAGTGCCCGCCCTCGTCGTCGTAGCCGACGATCGTCGTGTCGTCGCCGATACCGAGCCGCTCCATGGCGGCCTTGACCTGCTCACCGCGCGCGACCCGGAAGGCGATCGGATCCTGCTTCGTCGCCAACTCGGTCGACCAGTCGAGGTACACGGCGCCGGGGATGTGGCCCTTGTCGTACTCGTCGCGGCCGACGCGCCCGTCGAAGTAGTAGCGGCAGTCGACGATCCGAATGTTCGGGTCGTTTAGGTGCTCGGCGAGCCACTCGGTGCTCACGAGGAAGCGGCCGCGGTCCATCCCGGCGCCGCGCGTCGTCTCGGTCATGGTGTCGCGCTCCAGCGTGTTGCGTGGGGTCGTTGACCTACTGCTTCGGCAACTGTAGCGGGGACCGTGCGAGGCGGCAACGCCGCGCCGTCCGGGCGAGTATCTCCGCGCCGAAGGCGGAATTCGGGATGGCGCTCATGGCGAGGGCGTACACTACCGGATGGGCATGCATTCCCTGGCATGGCGGGCGCAGTCATGCCGCGACCGCGTCGGCGAACCGCCTGGGCCACGAAAGGAGCGCGACATGGAGGGGTTGATCTTCGGGATCGTCGTCCTGGCGCTGCTCGCCTACCTATTCAGCTCGACCGTCAAGGTGGTGCAGGAGTACGAGCGGGGGGTGGTGTTCCGGCTCGGGCGGCTGGTCGGCGCGCGCGGACCCGGCCTGATCCTGCTGGTCCCCGGCGTCGAGCGGATGGTAAAGGTCGACCTGCGGGTCATCACGATGGACGTGCCGGCCCAGGAGGCGATCACCCGCGACAACGTCACCGTCAGGGTCAACGCCGTGGTGTACTTCCGGGTCGTGGACCCGAACATGGCGGTCACTCGGGTGTTCGACTTCGCCCGCGCGACGTCGCTGGTCGCCCAGACCACGCTGCGCAGCGTCCTCGGCCAGGTGGACCTCGACGACCTGCTCTCCAGTCGCGAGCAGGTGAACGAGCAGCTCCAGCGGATCATCGACGAGCAGACGGACGCCTGGGGGGTGAAGGTCACGGCCGTCGAGGTCCGCGACGTCGAGCTGCCCGACACGATGAAGCGGGCGATGGCCCGCCAGGCCGAGGCCGAGCGCGAGAAGCGGGCCAAGATCATCCATGCGCAGGGCGAGTTCGCCGCCGCCGAGCGGCTCGCCGCGGCCGCCAAGATCATCAGCTCCGAGGAGGCGGGCCTCCAGCTCCGCTACCTCCAGACGCTGACCGAGATCTCGTCCGAGCGGAACCAGACGGTCGTGTTTCCGCTGCCGGTCGAGTTGATCGAGCGCCTGATGGCGGCGACGCGGGGCGAGGTAGGGCGCAGGCCGTAGGGCGCACGGGCGGGACGAGGGCGAGACCGGGCGGACCCGGCCTCGCCCTACGACATCACGCCCGCCCCGCTACGGTCCCTGCCAGGGCTTCGCGCAGGGCACGCGCGGCCTGGGCGACGGCGGCCTTGCCCTGGTCGAACGCCGCGAAGCCGCTGAAGAAGCCGTGGATCATGCCCGGGTACACCGCATGCTCGACCGGGACGCCCGCCGCGCGCAGCTTCGCCGCGTAGGCGTCGCCCTCGTCGCGGAGGGGGTCGTACTCGGCGGTGACCACCAGGGCCGGCGGCAGCCCGTGCGGGTCCGCCACCAGCGGCGCCGCGTACGGGTTCGACCGGTCGGCCGGGTTCGGGACGTAGAGGTCCCAGTAGTACTGCATGTCGCGGCGGGTCAGCATGTAGCCGGTCGCGTTCTCGGTGTACGAGCGCGTGTCGAAGTTGGCCTCGACGACCGGGTAGATGAGGACCTGGAAGGCGATCGGCGGGCCGCCCCGGTCGCGCGCCATCAGCGTCACGGCGGCGGCGAGGTTGCCGCCGGCGCTGTCCCCGCCGACGGCCAGCCGCGAGCCGTCCCCGCCGAGCTCACTCGCGTGGTCGGCCAGCCAGGGCGTCGCCGCGTAGCAGTCCTCGGCCGCCGCCGGGAACTGGGCCTCCGGGGCGAGTCGGTATTCGACCGAGACGATCAAGATGCGCGCCTGGTTGGCGATCTCGCGGCAGGCGGCCTCGTGGGTCTCGATCGAGCCGCGAATCCAGCCCCCGCCGTGGAAATAGGCCAGGACCGGCAGCGGCTCGTCCGACGCGGGCGCGAAGATGCGGACGGGGATCTCGCCGTCCGGACCGGGAATCGAACGGTCCTCCACGCGATCGACCGGGATCGGCGCCCCGCCCGCCAACCGGACGCGGGCGAGGGTCGCCGCACGCGCCTCTTCGACGGTCAGCTCGTGGGCCTGACGGATTCCCGCGGCCTGCATCTGATCGAGGAACGCGCGAGCCTGCGGATCGAGCGGCATGGAGCCCTCCATCGAGCGCGAGTTTCGGCACACACGTCGTCGTGCGCCGCGCGGCCGAGCGTCGCCGGTACTGTACGCGGGCGTCGCCCGGCGGTCAACTGCCCGGACCATGAAAGCGTGGCTCGCGAGCCTACGTCCTCCGGACATCGCCTTCTGCTTCACCGAGGTACGCCAAGGAGCCGGACAGGCTCGGGATCGGATCTTGGCGCAAGCACGCGGGGGCGCTCGTCAGCATGGCCGCGCGGCGAGCGCTTGCGTCCCGGTGTACACTCACGCCGAGGCTCGGGATCGGCCGACGGCATCGAGGGGGCGGGTACGGCCATCATCGGCGCCGCACCCCGGTCGTCGCGCTGTGGCTCGGATCGCTCCGGGCGACGGCCGCCCGAACCAACGTTCGCGGGAGCCCATTCTCACCGTGTCCGCTCGTCTGCCACTGCCGCTCGCTGGCCGGTCCAGGCCGTTCAATTCAGCCCTGCTCCTGTTGTTCATCGCGGCCGTCGCCGCCTTCGTCGATCGACCGGCTGACGTGCGCGCCGACCTGGACGACGCCTGCCCCGACAATCGGGGACTTGCCAACTTTGCTCGAGACGATCGCCTCATCATGACGTACTTCTACTACTGGTACGATCCGACGAGCCTCGACGACCCGGCCCTGGCGCTGCATCCTCCGGTGGGACAGCCGTTCGATTGGCGCGATCCGAACTGGCACCGGCAACAGCTCGTCGATATGGCCGAAGTCGGCGTCGACGTGGCCCTCGCCGTCTACTGGGCCGACACGGACGAGTGGTCCACGGGCGGCCTCGACGCGCTGGTGAGCGCGCGCGAAGCATTACTTAGCGAGGACTTTCGCCCGCCCGCCATCGGCCTCATGTTCGACACGAACCTCTACGCGAGGATCCTCCCCAATCGCCCCGCGCTGGCGGACCTGACGAGCGAGGTGGGGATGGCGGCGTTCGCCGACCTCATCGGCGACTACTTCGACCAGGTCCCTGCCTGCCACCAGGCCCGCGTCGATGGTCGGCCGCTCGTGTTCGTCTGGCGCGCGGATACCGAGGATGACGACAAATTCGCGTTCGATCAGCGGACGCTCGACGGGGTGCAGGATCTGCTCGACGCGCGGATGGGGGTACGCCCGCTGCTCGTCTACGAGCGGACCTGGATCGACCACGCCGCCGCGGCGGGCACGGCCGTAACGCCCGAGGCGTGGTACGGGTGGGGCGCCGCCTTGAAGGGACCGCGCTTCGGGGACCGGACAGTCGCGGTCGGGCCGGGCTACGACGACCGAACCCTGGTTGAACGCCCCGGCTATGTGCGCGACCGCGACGACGGCCGGGCCTACGCGCGCGACCTGCGCGCCGCGGTGCTCAGCGGACGGCGCTGGCTCCTGCTCGAAACCTGGAACGAGCTGTGGGAGGGGACGGCGATCGGCGAGACGGCCGAGTACGGGCGCGACACCCTCCTCGCGACGCGGCGGTACGTCGAGCTGTTCCATCGGCTCGACGCCGCGCCGGCCCGGGACGGCTGGTTCGACCTCGGCACGGGCGAGGGTGCCTACCTCCGCCGACTCGCCGAAGCCTGGCAGGAGCTGGGCCAGGCCGTCGTGCTCGACGGCCGGCCGGCGGCCCGCGCGTTGTACGAGGAGGCCGACGGCGCCGCCTACTTCCACTTCGCCGTGGAACCGCGGCTCGGGATCGGCGCGCCTCAGCCGGTCGTGATCGACGTCGAGTACTACGACGAGGGCTACGGTAGCTTCTACCTGGAGTACGACAGCGACGATCCGGAGGCGCGCGACGGGGGACGTTACGCAACCGCGCCCCCGGTGCTCTTCGAGGGTACCGGGCGCTGGCGCACGGCCCGGTTCCACCTGCCCGACGCCAGCTTCCGGGGCCGTCAGTACGCGGGCTATGGTGACTTCCGGATTCGGGCCATCGCCGACGAGGGCGCGCCACCTCACGCCTTCGGCCGGGTGACCGTGACCGCCGAGCCCGGCCCGCGGCCGCTCGTCGTAGCGCCGGAGCCCCTCACGTTCCAATCCGTCACCGAGTCCGAGCCGGTCGAGCTCCGCTGGAGCGCGGTCGACGGCGCGGCGGGCTACGTCGTCGACATCGGACCGTTAGACGTCGCCGCGCCCGTGGATCACGCCTTCGGCCTGCGCGAGCGGGATCGCTGCGCGGGCGCTGAGCTTGAGCCCGGCCTGGCAATCCGAGCGGTCGCGCTCGAGCCGCGCTGCCGACTCGCGGCCCGTTCGGCGGATGGGGACGAGTTGTACCGCTGGCGGGCGACGGCCATCGACGCCTACGGCCGGCCGATTGGCGGCCCGAGCGACTGGAGCTACCTCATCCTCACGTCGTGAGCACGCCCTCGCCATGCCGTCCAAATCGACGCGGCACTGCCAGCTACCTCCAAGAATCGAAGCGGCCGCCCGGGGAGGGCTGGCTCAGATGAACGCACGTGGGTAGATCGAGACCTCGGGGATGATCACGTCTTGCGGCCGCGTGGCGAGGAAGTAGATCACCTCCGCGACCTCCTCCGGACCAATCAGTAGGTTCGGATCCTCGTTCGGGACACTGCGGCGCCGAAGCGGCGTGAGGATCGGTCCGGGCAGCACGTTGCTGACGGTGATTCCGTAGTCCTTGAGGTCCATGGCGACCGCCTCGCCGAAGCCGACCACGCCGAACTTCGCCGCGCTGTACGAGGCCCGCGTCGGCGTCGCGCGCCGGCCGGCCCGCGACGACACGTTGACGATCTTGCCCGACCGGCGCTCCATCATGTGCGGGACGACGGCCCGCGTGCAGTAGAAGGTCCCGGTCAGGTTCGCGTCGAGAATCTGGCGCCAGTCCGCCGTGGTGATCTTGTGGATCGGCGAGCGGACGTTGACACCGGCGTTGTTCACCAGGATGTCGACCTGGCCGAAGGCGTCGAGCGTCCGCTTCACGAGCGCATCGACCTGCTCCTCGACGGTCACGTCAGTCGGCACGGCGAGGCCGCGTCCACCGGCGGCCTCGACCTCGCCGACCAGCGACTCCAGATCGGAGGCCGTTCGGGCCGCGACGGCGACCGCGACGCCCTCACGAGCGAGCCGCAGGGCGGTCGCTCGCCCGATCCCGGTCCCGGCGCCGGTAATGATCGCCACCTGTCCGTCGAGCTCCACGTCGTACCCCCAGCGCGTCTTTTGGTCAGGCGTGCGGCGCACCCCGCCTACTCCGGCAGGCTAGTACGGGGTACCCGTTCGCCGCGACCTGGCCGGTGGTAGCCATCGGCGGGTGCCTTGGTGGGTTGCGGCGCGGATAACCGGGCTCCGCCGCGTGGCCGGCCCGCCCATAGCGCGAGGAAGACCGGGGCGCTTAGACCTTCTGGAGCAGGCGCGAGGCTCGCCGCCGCGGGCGCTGTTCGCCGCGCTGCGACCGGAGGTCGATCACGCTGCGCAGCAGCGCCAGGCACAGGCGCTTGTCCTCGTCCTCAAGCTGCTGCATCTCGCCGAACGCCTGTCGCAGCTCGACGTCGATCAACTTGAGCGAACGCTCCTGGTACGTCAACAATCCCGCGAGCTGGAGCAACTCGCTCGGGCTCGTCGTCAGCGAGCTGCAGATCTCGAGCAGCGTGCTGACGCGCGGATCGTTCGTCTCGCCGCTCAGCAGGCGGTAGAAGGTGGCGCGGTTGCGCTTGCCACCGAGGCGATCGGCGACCTCCGCGGGGCGCAGCCCGCGGGCCTCGATCAGATCGCGTACGGCCTTCCCGATAGACATCGCATTCCTCCGGCCCGGCGTTCGCGGCGAGTATAGCAGGTCTATGGCTCTGTTGCGAGAGGTAGCACCCTATCGTCGCATGTGCGGCGTATCGAGTTTGGTCGGGCTGACGCGAGTTTCTCGCTAGGGCGCGACGCGAGGGCCTCGCCCACCCGTTCGCGGATTCGGCATCGGGACCACGAGGCCCGCGGTGCCGCGCCCGCT
The DNA here is from genome assembly GCA_030777205.1 of Chloroflexota bacterium. GTDB lineage: Bacteria > Chloroflexota > UBA6077 > UBA6077 > JACCZL01 > JALYGH01. Next base: position 1,448 of record JALYGH010000307.1, on the reverse strand, counting down.
ACAATGTCGTCGTGTTGAAGCAGGCCCGAATGGCGACTCGCTCCAGGATGGGCGCCGCGCCGGGGCGACCCGGTGAGTGAAGGCGTCCGCGCAAGCACGCGACCTGATCGCGGGCCGACCGTGGCGGACCTGGGCGAGTTCGGGCTGATCGATCGGTTGGCGCGCACACTCCAGGGTGATGCGACCGATCCCCTGCGACCGTCGAGCCGGGGCGAGATCCGGATCGGCGATGACGCGGCCCTCTGGCAGCCCACTCCGGGCGCCAGCGAGGTGCTGACGACCGACGCGCTCGTCGAGGACGTCCACTTTCGGCTGCGGACGACGTCCTGGCAGGACCTTGGCTGGAAGGCGCTCGCCCAGAACGTCAGCGACGTCGCGGCGATGGGCGCCAAGCCGCGCCGGGCGTTCATCACCCTCGGGCTGCGCGGCGATACGCCGGTCGCGGACCTCGAGGCGCTCTACGGAGGCATGGGCGAGCTGGCCGAGCAGTACGGGGTCGCCATCGTCGGCGGCGACACCGTTGCCTCCCCGGTGATCTTGATCAGCGTCTCCGTCGTCGGCGAGCTGACCGGGGACGGGCTGCGTCGAAGCGCAGGTCGTGAGGGCGACCTGCTCGCGGTCACGGGCGCGCTCGGCGGCTCGCGCGCCGGCCTCGAGATCCTCGAAGCAGGCGGTCCGGCGCCGGACGACCCCGACGCGCTGGCCCTCGCCACCGTCCACCGCCGCCCGATCCCGCGCGTGGCCGAGGGGCTCGTCCTGACGGCCGCCGGCGTGCCCTGCGGCATGGACCTCAGCGACGGCCTGCTTGGTGACGCCGGCAAGCTCGCCTACGCCTCGGGGCTCGCCGCGACGCTCCGTTGGGATGCTCTCCCGCTCCACCCAGTCCTCGCCCGCCGATCCGGCGAGGACGGCCGCGCGACGGCGCTCGTCGGCGGCGAGGACTTCGAGCTGCTGGTCGCCGGCCCGAACGAGGCGATCGAGCGAGCGGCGACAACCCTGGCACGTGGCGGCCTTGCGCCGCTGACCGTCGTCGGCGCGCTCCACCGGGGTCCGTCCGGGCAGGTCCGGGTGGTCGATGCCGACGGGACCCCGCGCTCGACGCCCGGGACGTCGTGGGATCACTTCGCGAGTCGTGAGGGCGGCACGTGAGGCCGCGGCCACGATGCAGGAGCTGAGCTTCCGTTCGATCTCGCCGGACGAGACGCGTCGCCTGGGCGCGGCCATCGGCGACGTCGCCGCACCCGGCGACGTCCTCCTCCTGGAGGGGGCGTTCGGCGTCGGGAAGACGGCGCTGGTCCAGGGATTGGCGGCCGGCCTCGGCGTCGAGGGGTACGTCAGCAGCCCGTCGTTCATCATGATCAACGAGCACCACGGCCGGCTGCGGCTCTACCACATCGACCTGTACCGCCTGGAAGGCCGGTTCGACCCGGAGACGCTCGACGCGCTGG
>JALYGH010000306.1 GCA_030777205.1 Chloroflexota bacterium | reverse complement strand
AGGGGCTGTCGGCCGAGCGGATCCTCGCCATCGACGACCTGGTGGCCGACGACGACGTCTTCTTCGCCCTGACCGGGGTCACGACCGGCGAGCTGGTCCGCGGCGTCCGCTACACCCCGCACGGGGCCGAGACCGAGACGCTGGCGATGCGCGGGAAGTCCGGGACGGTGCGGCGCGTCCGCTCCACCCACAACTTCGACAAGCTCATGCGCTACTCGGCCCTCGCGTACGACCGGACGGACGGGTAGGAGGCAGGCCGGAGGAGGCTCGCATGGCGTCGCTCGCGCCCAAGGCGGACTTCATTGGCGTCGAGGAGCGGGTCCACCTCGCCGCCGGCGGCGAGACCCCATTCCTCAAGAGCCACGTCGAGGCGTTCACCCGCTACGCCCTCGACAAGAGCGCCGGGCTGCCCGGCCGTGAGCGCCAGCTCGCCATCCACGAGCGGGCCCGCGAGCGGGCGGCCGCGCTGCTCGGCGTCCGCACCGACGAGGTCGCCTTCATCCCGAGCACGTCCGACGGCGTCAACATGGTCGCCGGCAGCATCGATTGGCGGCCCGGCGACAACGTCGTGCTGGAGACGATCGAGTTCCCCTCCGACGTGTACCCCTGGCTGCTCCGGCGCGACCAGGGCGTCGAGGTGCGGTTCGTCGGCGAGGGCTTCGACGTGGCGCCCGGCGCGCTCGAAGCGGCGATCGACGAGCGGACGCGGGTGCTCGCCGTGTCCCACGTGAGCTACCTCACCGGCCTGCGCCACGACCTGCGCTCGATCGCCGAGGCGGCGCATCGGGTCGGCGCGATCCTGAGCGTCGACGCCTCGCACGCGCTCGGGGTCGTGCCGGTCGAGGCGCGGCTGGCCGACTTCGTCTTCTCGTGTTGCTACAAGTGGCAGCTCGGCTGCACCGGCATCGCGGTCGGCTTCTGGAACCGCGAGCGCCAGCCGGACTGGGCGCCGCGCGTGGCGGGCTGGATGTCGGCGAAGCCGGCCCCCGGCGAGCTGCGGCGGACGTCGTTCGAGCCGCGCGACGACGCGATGCGGATGACGCTCGGTAACCCGAGCTTGCCGGGCGCCTATGTCGTCGACAACGGGTTCAAGTACCTCCTGGACGTGGGGGTGGAGCGGATCGAGGCGCACGTCCTGGAGCTGACCGGGCGGCTGCGCGAGGGGTTGGCGGAGCTGGGCCTCGAGGTGTTGACGCCTGCCGAGCCGGAGCGACGCGCGGGCAACGTCTGCATCGCCCGTGCGGATGGGCCGGCCTTCCTGCGCGGCCTCGCCGAGTCGGGCGTGCTCGTCTGGGAGGCGGACGGCCGGGTCCGCTACTCGGCCCACCTCTACAACGACGGCGACGACGTCGAGCGAGCCCTCGACGCGACCCGGCGGGTGGTCGACGCGCTCGGTCGCTAGCCCGGACTGTTCATCGGCCGCACGGGACCCGGACCCGAGCTCCGGATGCTGCGCTTCTTGTCTCGCCGATCCTCCAAGCAGACGACTGGAGCTCCGAATCGCTGGATAGCGATGCCCGGTGAGTAATCCGGGCGAGATCGGCCTGGCTCGTCGCCGCTCTCGCGCCGCGTTGGCGTGCTACGATGCTCCCCAACTGGGGGTCCTGGTGAGCAACGGCGCGACAACCGACGAATCCCCGCTCCTTGCGCCCGCGCCGGATTCGGCCCCGACCGGTTCGACGGGCTGGTTCACCCTCGCGACGGTCAGCCTGGGCTACCTGCTGGTGAGCTGGGGCATGGCCCCGGTCTCGGCGATCCTGCCGACGATCAGCGCCGACCTGCGGATCGACGTCACGGCCGCCGGCTGGGTCATGAACTCGTACTTCCTGCTGCTGGTCGGCACGATCCTCGTCACCGGCCGGGTCGGAGATTTGATCGGCCATCGCCGCGTGTTCGCCTGCGGCATCGTCATCTTTGGCGTGGCGTCGGTCCTGGCCGGCCTGGCGAATCGCCTGGAGCCGCTCGTCGTCGCCCGCTCGATCCAGGGAATCGGCTCGGCGATGGTGTTCGGGACGAGCCTGGCCCTCGTGACCGAGGCGATGCCGACCGCGCGGCGCGGCATCGCCATCGGCGTCCTGACGATGTCGTCCGGCGCGGCGGCGCTGGTGGGCGTGGCGTTCAGCGTCTACGCGGCGCAACAGCTCTCCTGGCACTGGGCGTTCTACGTCATGGGCCCGCTCGCCCTGGTCGCGCTCGTGCTCGCGCTGCGCCTGCCGGTCGGCGAGCGGGCCAGCACGCGCGCCCAGATCGACTGGCAGGGCGCCGTGCTGCTGTTCGCCGGGCTGACGGTGGCGATGCTGTCGCTGAACCACTTCCACGACGGCGAGACGACGTTCGCCGAGGGCGCCCACTGGCACCTGCCGATGCACGCGTTGGCAGCCGTGTTCTTGCTCGTGTTCGCCTGGGTCGAGACGCGGGTGCCGCGGCCGCTGCTGTTGCTGTCGATGCTCCGCGACGCCCACTTCGCGAGCGGCGTCCTGGCGAACGGCATTGCGCACATGAGCATGCTCGCGTCGTCGTTCCTGATCCCGTTCCTGCTCGAGCGCGGGCGCGGCATGAGCCCGGCCGACACGGGCTTGCTGATGTTCGCGATGCAAGTGACGATGTTGGCCAGCTCGCTGGGCAGCGGCTGGCTCTACGACAAGACCCGGACGCCCCTGCTCGCCTGGCTGACGATGGGCGCCATCGCGGCCGGGCTGACGACCCTCGGGCTGGTCGGGGCGTCGTTGCCGTTCGCGGCGCTGGTCGGGATCGCCGTCGCGCTCGGCGGCGGGCTCGGCGGCTTCACCACGGTCAACAACGCGGCGGTGATGGGCCACGCCGGGGCGGGTAAGCGCGGCTTCGCCTCGGGGATGGTCGAGACGACCCGCCAGCTCGGCCACTCGGTCGGCGTGACCCTCTCGAGCAGCATCATGGCCGGGGCGCTCGCCGGCGCCGCTCCGGCCGCGGTGACGACGGCCTACGCCAGCGGCTTCCAACAGGCGACGTTGCTGATGGGCGCGCTCACCACCATCGGCCTGCTCGCGATGCTGGCGCCGCACCTGTTCGCCGGCCGCCCCGCCGGCTCGGCCCCGACGCCGACCCACCAGACCGCCGCGACGTCCTGATCCCGTTCCTCTCGGTCGCCGGTCTGCTCCAGCAGCATCGCCCGACTCGGGCCGACCAGCCGCGGGAGGAACTGCGTCTCACCGGCGCTCGAAGGCGGTCCGGGTGCCGGCCTCCCTGATGTCGGCGCCGGCCGAGAGGACGCCTCCGCCGCCGCAGCTCGCGACGGAGCGTGTTGAGCTTCTCGGGGCGATTGAGGGGCACGCGGGCCGCCCGCTCGACCTCCGCGTGCTCGACGATGCTCCGACCAACCCCACCCTCTCGATAGCCCTGCCGGGTCGGCTACCGGAAATCCGAGCGCGCCCGCACGTCCAGGACATCGCGCAAGGCGTCGCCGACGAAGCTGGCACCGAGGACGGTCAGCGTGATCGCCGCGCCCGCCGACAGCGGGAACCAGATGGCCCGGTCCATGAAGCCGTAGCCCTCGCGCAGCATCGACCCCCAGCTCGGCGTCGGCGGCTGGACGCCGAGCCCCAGGAAACTGAGCGCCGCCTCGGTCAGGATCGCGCCGCCGACGCTGACCGAGAACTGGACGATCAGCGGGCTGATCGTGTTCGGGAAAACGTGGCGCGTCGCGATCGAGAAGTCGCTGCCGCCGATGCAGCGCGCCGCCAGCACGAACTCGCGCTCGCGGACCGTTAGCACCTGGCCGCGGAGCAGTCGGGCGAACGCCGGCGTCGTGGTGATGCCGATCGCGACGATCAGGTTGTTCAGGCCGGGGCCGAGCGCGGCGGTGATCGACAGCGCCAGCACCAGGGCCGGGAACGCGAGCAGCCCATCGGTCAGGCCCATGATCAGCCGGTCGACCATCCCGCCGTAGTAGCCGGACGGCAAGCCCAGCAAGATGCCCAGCACCAGCACGAGCGATACCGCCAGGAGGCCCACCTGGACCGACGCCTGGGCGCCGTAGATGATCCGCGAGAGCACGTCCCGACCGAGGTTATCGGTGCCGAGCAGGTAGTCGGCCGAGGGCGGCCTCATCAGTGCGGTGTAGTTCTGGCGGGCCGGGTCGTGCGGGGCCAGCAACGGGCCGAAGATCGTCAGTGTGATGACGATGGCCAGGATCGCCAGGCCGAGCAGGCCGCGGACGCCGAGGCGCCGGGCCAGCCGGGCCAGGCGCACCCGCTGGGAACGCGGCCGGGCCGGCAAGCCGCTTCCGGGGGCGGGAGGGGCCGGCGCGGCGGGCACGGTGGTCGTCACGCGGTCCCCGCCCACCGGCTAGTAGCGCACGCGGGGATCGACGGCGGCGTAGAGCACGTCGACGAGCAGGTTCATGAACACGACCAGCACAGCGATCACCAGCACCCCGCCCTGGACGGTCGGGAAGTCCCGCTCGAAAATCGCGGTGACGATCAAGCGGCCCATGCCGGGGATCGCGAAGATCGTCTCGGTGACGACGGCCCCACCGAGCAGCAGCCCGCCGGTCAGTCCGACGATCGTGATGACCGGGATCAGCGCGTTGCGGAGCGCGTGGCGGGTGACCACGACCCGCTCGCGGAGGCCCTTACTGTGGGCGGTACGGATGTAATCGTTGCCGAGCACTTCGAGCATGCTGGCCCGGGTCTGGCGCATCACCACGGCGGCCACGGTCGAGCCGAGGGTGAGCATCGGCAGGATCATGAAGCGCAGCGAGTCCAGCGGTGACTGCACCGGACTGACGTACCCGGACGGCGGCAGCCAGCCCAGGCCGAGCGAGAACAGGTAGATCAGCAGGAGGCCGGACCAGAAGGTCGGCATGCTGACGCCGATGAGCGCCGCCAGGGCCAGTAGCACGTCGGCCACCGAGCCGGGCCGGATGGCGGCGACGATGCCGGCGGGTACGCCAAGCGCGACCGCGGCCAGCAGCGCGAGCGCGGTGAGCTGGACGGTTGGTCCGATCGCCGCCGCCAGCGCCGTGCCAACCGGCTGCCCGCTCCGAATCGATCGCCCAAGGTCGCCACCGAGCACGCCGGCCACCCACCGAGCGTACTGCTCGTGAAGTGGAAGGTCCAGCCCCAGCTCGTGCCGCAGCATCGCCAGCGCCTCCGGCGTGGCGTTCTCCCCGAGCATCGCCGCCGCCGGGTCGCCGGGGATCAGGTGCACCATCAAGAAGACGCACACCGAGACGAACAGCAGGATTGGGACAGTCGCGACCGTTTTCTGGGAGATGTACCGGCTCACGACGTGCCCTTCCCCGGCCGTCCGCTAGCCCAAGCTGACCTCATCCCAGCGCATCATCCCATCGCCCCAGAGCTGGAAGCCCTGGACCTTCGGTGAGTGGACGACGGTGGTGTACGGGTAGATCAGCTGCAGGTCCATCACCTGGTCGACGATCATCTGCCCGAGCTGGGCGTACACCCGCTTGCGCTCGGCCAGGTCGGCCGTCTGGCGCCCGCGCTGCAGCAGGGCGGTAGCCTCGGGGATGGTGTAACGATTTTTGCAGACGCCCAGCTCCGGGTCGAACAAGAACGAGAGCGTCAGGTCGATCTCGGTGCGGCCGGTGAACAGGCTGATGTAGGCCTGGTAATCGCACGAGGCCCCCTTTTGGGAGATCGTGGCGTCGTCCACGGTGCTGACGTTCGCCTTGATTCCGGCCTCAGCGAGCTGCGCCTGCACGATCTGAGTCGTCGTCTGGAAGACGCTGAGGTTCGTCGTCAGCAGCTCGAACTCGAAGCCGTTGGGACGGCCGCCCTCTTGGAGCTTCTGCTTCGCCAGGTTCAGGTCGCGCGGCAGCACCTTGACGTCCGGCAGGTAGAAGTCGGCGAACGCCGGTGAGAACGGCGTGTTGGCGATCTGGCCGGAGCCGAACGCCGCGGCCTGGAGCACCGCCTCGCGGTCGATTGCGTGGGCGAACGCCTGGCGCAGCGCGACGTTGTCGAACGGCGGGCGTGAGGCGTTGATGTACACCTGCCAGAACGCGATGCCCGGCCCCTCGACCAGCGTCAGCGAGCTGTCCCGGCGGAGCGCCTCGATGTCCTTGGGGGCGATTGAGTAGGTCGCATCGAGCTGGCCGGTCCGCACATTGGCGAGGCGGACGTTGTCGTCGGGGATGATCGCTATGTCGACCGCGTCCACCTTCGGGATGCCGGACTTCCAGTAGGTCGGCGCCTTGCGCAGCGTGATCCGGTCGTTCTGGCGCCACTCGACCATCTGGAAGGGGCCGGTGCCGACGGCGACGGTGGTGCCGTAGTCGGCGCCGGCCTTCTGGAGCGCCGCCGGCGAGCTGATCATGCCACCCTTGTCCGACAGCAGCATCGGCAGGCCGACGTTCGGCCCGTTCAGCACAAAGCGGACGGTGTACGGATCGACGACCTCAACCGCCTGGACGAAGGCGAACGCGCCTGCCAGCGACGAACGCGCGGCCGGATCCTTATGCGGTCCATGTTGAACTTGACGGCCTCGGCGTTGAAGTCGGTGCCGTCGTGGAACTTGACGCCCTGGCGCAGCTTGAACGTCCAGGTCGTGAGATCCGGCGAGTCCCAGGAGAGCGCCAGGCCGGGCTGTGGCTTGAGCGTCCGGTCGAATGCCACCAGCGTGTCGAAGATGGCGAACTGGATGTGGCGGTCGAAGCCGGCCGGCGAGCGCTGAGGATCGATCTGGGATGGGTTCGAGATGTGGCCAATCCTAAGCGTGGCGCCCTCGGCCGGCTTCGCGGCGGGCGCGGCCGTCGCGGACGGGCCTTGAGCGGGCCCCTGGGCGGCTGGTGCCGTGGTCG
>JALYGH010000305.1 GCA_030777205.1 Chloroflexota bacterium | reverse complement strand
CCGAACTCGTGAAAAAGACGCGCGACGAAACGTTTGTCGAGAAGACCGACGACGGCAAGACGCTCAATCACACACTCTCGATCTTCTCGCTCGGCGGCGCAACGATGGATAACGAGTGGAACCATGTTCAGCAGAAGCTGATGCGTGGCCTCGGCATTGTGCCGATTGAGAATCAGGCCAGAATATGACACAGCAGTAGCGTCCCCGGTCTGGGGGTACGACTCGGTCGCGGCGCCGCCACCACCTATCCCGGCAACCTGGTGCACTCCGATGCCATCATCATCGAGGGCTCGAACATGGCGGAATGTCATCCGGTGGCCTTCCGCTGGGTGATGCAGGCCAAGGAGAAGGGCGCCAAGCTCATCCACGTCGATCCGCGCTTCACCCGCACGTCGGCGGTCGCCGACCTCCACGTCCCGATCCGGGCCGGGTCGGACATCGCCTTCCTGGGCGGGCTGATCCGCTACATGATCGAGAACGACCGGTACTTCCGGGAGTACGTCGTCAATTACACCAACGCGGCGACGATCATCGGCGACGAGTTCCAGGACACCGAGGACCTCGACGGCGTCTTCTCCGGGCTGATGGAGTACACCGGCGACCCGATCAACGGCTTCATCGCCCAGTACGACAACCGTAGCTGGCAGTACGCCCGCACCCAGGTCGGCGAGGCGGGGCGCGCCGCGGCCAGCGCGCGCTCGGGCGAGCAGGCGGTCCAGTCCGGGCAGCCCGGGGCGCAGCAGGCGCAGCCGCCTTCCGGCCCGCCGTACGACGACCTGGTGCGGTCGCTGCTCAACCCGCCGCCGGAGACCGACCCGACCCTCCAGCACCCGCGCACCGTCTTCCAGATCGTGCGGCGCCACTTCTCGCGCTACACGCCGGAGATGGTCGAGCGCGTCACCGGTTGCCCGCAGGACACGTTCCTCAAGGTCGCCGAGACGCTCGCCGAGAATTCCGGCCCGGAGCGGACCGGCTCGTTCGCCTACGCCGTCGCCTGGACCCAGCACACCTACGGCGTCCAGATGATCGGCGCGGCGGCGCTGCTCCAGCTCCTGCTCGGCAATATGGGGCGGCCGGGCGGCGGCATCATGGCCCTGCGGGGCCACTCGACGATCCAGGGCAGCACCGACATCCCGACGCTGTACCACTCCATCCACGGCTACATGGCCGCCCCGACCACGCTCAAGAACCACGAGACGCTCGCCGACTACATCAAGGCCGAGACGCTGCCCACCGGCTACTGGGCGAACCTCCCGAAGTTCATGGTCAGCTACATGAAGTCGATGTACGGGGACGCGGCAACGCCCGCGAACGACTTCGGCTACGGCTGGCACCCCAGGATCAACGGCGACTACTCGCACATGCCGATGATGGTGCGGATGGCCGACGGCCTGGTCCGCGGGATGCTCTGCATCGGCCAGAACCCGGCCACCTCGCTGAACGCGCGCCTGCAACGCGCGGCGCTCCGACGTCTCGAGTGGCTGGTCGTCAAGGACGTGTTCGAGATCGAGACGGCCTCATACTGGTACGCCGCCCCGGAGGTCGTGTCCGGCGAGGTCCGCCCCGAGGACATCCCGACCGAGGTGTTCCTGTTCCCCTCGGCCCAGGTCGCCGAGATGGAGGGCACCTTCACCAACACCCAGCGGCTGCTCCAGTTCCACGACAAGGCGACCGACCCGCCCGGCGACGCCCGCTCGGATCCCTGGTTCATCCACCAGCTCGCCCTGCGGCTCAAGCGCCTGTACGCCGACAGCACGCTGCCGCGCGACCAGGGTTTCAAGGCCCTGACCTGGGACTTCGACTACGACCCGGGCCGGTACCCGACGAACACGCGCATCCAGGGCGAGCCGGATGCCATGAAGATCAACCTGGAGATCAACGGGTACGTTACCGACACCAAGCAGCCGGTCCCGGGCTTCGGCTCGCTCAGGGACGACGGCTCGACGACCTGCGCATCCTGGATCTACTCCGGGATGCTGCCGGCGGCAGACCGGTATCTCCCGGCCAGCCGCAACGCCGACCCGAACAACAATCCCGGCAGCCATCTCAACTGGGGCTTCGCCTGGCCGGCCAACCGGCGCGTGCTCTACAACCGTGCCTCGGCCCGTCCGGACGGCACGCCCTGGAGCGAGCGCAAGAAGTGGGTCTGGTGGGACGGCTCGCGGTGGATCGGCTATGACGTGCCGGACTTCGCGCCGACCAAGGCACCGAACGCGCCCGCCGATCCGAACGGGATTGGCCTGGACGCCCACTCAGGCACCGACGCGTACATCATGAAGGCCGACGGCAAGGCCTGGCTGTTCGCGCCGACCGGCTACGTCGACGGGCCGCTGCCGACGCACTACGAGCCGGTCGAATCGCCGGTCCGCAATCCGCTCTATCCAAATCAGCAGGTGAACCCGGTGCTGAAGTACTGGCCGCGCCCCGACAACGCGCTGGCCGAGCTCGGCGACCCCCAGTTCCCGATCGTCATCACCACCTATCGCCTGACCGAGACCTACCTCTCCGGCGCGATGAACCGCTGGGTGCCCTGGCTGGCCCAGCTCCAGCCAGAGTCGTTCATCGAAATCAGCCCGGAGCTGGCGGCCGAGAAGGGGATCCGGAACCTGGACTGGGTGCAGATCACAACCCCGCGGGCGGCGATCCGCGCCAAGGCATTGGTGACGGGGCGGATGCGCCCGTTCATGATCGACGGCAAGCGGGTCCACCACGTCGGCATGCCCTGGCCATGGGGCTACATGGGCATCGTGACCGGCGACGTGACCAACGAGCTGACGGCGCTTGTGGCCGACCCGAATGTCAGCATGCACGAAGGCAAGTCCTTCCTGTGCAACGTGGAGAGGGCGTGATGGCCGAGGCGATGGGCTTCTTCACCGACACCACGCTCTGTATCGGCTGCAAGGCGTGCGAGGTAGCCTGCAAGGAGTGGAACCAGCTCCCGGCGATCAATGGCGGGGCGAACACGCTAAGCGGCGACAGCTACGACAACACGCGCACGCTCGACGGCATCAACTGGCGCCACGTCCAGTTCATCGAGCAGTTCGACACGTCGGACCCGAACCGAACCGACGGGCGCTGGCTGCTGATGAGCGACGTCTGCAAGCATTGCGTCGAGGCCGGCTGCCTCGAGGTCTGCCCGACCGGCGCGATCATCCGCACCCAGTTCGACACGGT
>JALYGH010000304.1 GCA_030777205.1 Chloroflexota bacterium | reverse complement strand
GGGCGCCGCACGACACCAATGCAGCGAATGGGACGGTGCCGGCGTGCGGTGACGGGACGTCGCGCGTCACGGCCGGTTGACGACCACCCTACGGCGACCGCGGCTCGCCGGGCGGGTCGCGGTGGGGCTCCGGCGAGGTGCCCGGCGGGAGCGTCGCATCGGGTGGCGGGCCGAACATGCCGCTCAGCAGCCACGGCGACAGGCGCAGGCGGATGATGTCGCGCCAGCGCAGCGCGCGCTCGTACGCCGGCGGCCGCCAGTTCGGTCCACGCTCCGGTGACGGACCACCGGGCGCGACGATCACGGCGGCCCCGACGACGGCGGCCATCACGAATCGACGCAGCCACTCGCGCCACGGCTCGCCCGGCGACGGCGCCGATGGCGGACACGGTGGCAGGGGCGCGGACGCCCGCGATCGGATCGGCATGTCGACTCCTGATCAGATGGTACCGGGCCGCGCCAGCCCGTGGGGAGGGCCCGGCGCAAGACGGGGCCGCTCGGACACACATCCAGCCCGTGGCGTGGTCCCGCGCAGGACGGGGCCGGCCTATCCCGTCCAGGCCGTCGTCCGGAGACCCCGGGGCTGCTCTTGCTGGTGATCCTCCGCGGCGGCCTTCGGTAGGCCGGGCGGATGTTCAAGCCCGAGCGACGCCCACGTCCTTGGCGATGTCCACGGCGGCGAGCAGCTACGGTTCGTCACCGTCGCGGCCGGCGAGCAGCACGTCGCCGGGAATGCCCTGGTCCAGCGCCTCGCGGGCGTGGCCGCCGTTGGGCGGCTCGGTCTCGCCCAGCCGAAATCGACCGATGCGCGGCTCGAAGATGGGGGCCAGGTCGCCGGCGGCCCCGCTCGCGCCGCCCGCCTCGACGTCCGCGAGCGGCCTCGGGGCCCGACCATCCGACGGCTCGTTGGCCGAAGCGGGCGGCTGCCCTGGAGCGGCGTCCAGCCTGGCATGGTCCTCGCCGGCAAGGGCGGCCCGCGTCGACGGCCCGGCGAGGACGAGCAGGGCCATCACGGACAGCAGTGGCGCGACTAGCAGGACGGCGACGGCGACGTACAGCAGCCCGTCGCCCTGAGATTGGGATCGAAGCGTGTCGGAGCGCCCACGCACGCGGCGAGTCTACGAACCCCCACGGGACCCGGGCAACGTTCCGGGGGGTGCGTGCCACAATTGTGATGGTCCACGGGAGGCAGGGCCTGTGGCAGGGCGTCGGCGCAGGCGTGTTGAGCATCGGCCGGACCCGCGAGCGTCAGAGGCTTGGGCACGAGGGCGGTGGGCGCGTCCATGCGGTGACGATTCGGGACCACACCTTCCAGTCGCGCTACCTCGACGTGTCGACCAGCTCGGCCGTCACCTGGGAGAACCCCGCCAATGTCCCGCCTACCGTCGCCGCGGGCCGCTGCCGTCGTATCGCCACGCCGACCTCGAGGTGGACTTCGGTGCCCGGCAAGTCCGGCGCGACGGGGCCGTCGTGACGCTGACCCCGAAGGAGTACGAGGTGCTGGCGTACCTGGCCCGCAACGCCGGCAAGGTGCTGACCCATCGCCAAGTGCTCCAGGCCGTCTGGGGCGCCGAGCATGGCGACGAGGCCGACTACGCCTGGACCTACGTGTGGCGACTCCGCCACAAGCTCGAGTCGGACCCCGAGCAGCCCCGACACCTCCTCACCCGATCCATCGCCGTGGGTGCCTGAGCCGCCCGCGGACACTCCGCGCTGGCGGTATCCCCGGATGCTCGCCTGATCGGCGCCTCGGTGGGCACCGGTCAGGCCTGCTCCTCGCCGTCGGCTGGGCCTGGGTTGGCTGGCCGCTCGCCGATGCGTGGCCGCATGAAGGGCTCCATCGGGTCGACTTGATCGGACGGCAGCGTGAGGACGACCCACTGCCCGATCAGCCTGTCCACGGCGTCCAGTGGCAGCCAGATGTCGCGCCGCAATGGCCGGCGATCGAGCAGCAGCTCATCGCCCTCGATGCGCTTGACGCGTCCCGCGCGCGCGTAGTCAGACCCGACCACCAGCATGCCCGGCCGGACCTGCTGGGCGGCGGCCGACAGCTCCGCGTGGCCGCCCGCTTCGCCGGGCGCGGTGGCCGGGGTAGGCGAGACTGGCTCGTCGTCGCCCATGACGTCCTCGGCGCCGTGCTCTTGGAGTATGGCGCGGGCCTCGTCGCGACGGATCCCGGAGACGGTGACGAGGGCGCCCTCGATGCGCTCCAGCTCTTCCCGCCACTCGTCGGCGTCGACCTCGGTCAGCTCAGCCAGGAGGTCGACATCGGCCGGGTCGGGCTCGACCAGGGTGATGGCCTCGGGCGGGAAGCCGGCCCGGGTGAGCGCCTCGACGGCGGCCTCGGCACGTGCCGGTTCACTGAAGACGCCGACCACCATGCCGGCGTCGCGTGTAGTCATCTCGGCTCCTCCCTTGTCCGGTTCGGCCACGTGCGTGCCCGGTGCCGCACGACGCATGCCCGGATTCCGCACGCGCTACGATCTGCCCTGGCTGCGCTCCTCGCTTCGTGCGAGCGCGGGCACCGAAGAGGTCGCGAGGAGCGCGGTGAGCGCCGCTATCTCGGAACGCAAGGTCGCCAGCTCTTGGTGCAACTCGACGACGTCCGACTCCTCGGCATGACCCTTGGCCCCTGGCGCCTGAGCGGCAGCGGCATCCTGGGCGATGAAGACGCTCGCGATTGTGGCGGTGATGTAGCCGAACACGGCGAAGGCGTACATCGCCAGCAGCCAGCCGAGGATGCGACCCTCGACCGTCTTCGGCCAGTACTCCGAGCCCATCGTCGTCATGATCATGGCCGTCCACCAGAGTGCCTCGCCGTAGCTGTCCAGGCCGCCCGCCTCCGCCGCCTGGGGATAGCCGGCCTCGCGCAGCGACCAGGGGTTCTCGAACGCAGCCATCCCGGCCGCGCCTCCCAGCGTCATGAGCACGGTGAGGGCGGCCACGTAGCCGATGCCGCGGCGGCCCATCGTGTTCCCCACGGCGCGCATGCCGCGATTGAGCGTCGCGACCACGCGGACCAGGTTGACCGAACGGATGGCGCGCGCGGCTCGCAGGAGCCGAAACGCGCGGAAGACGCGAAGGACGCGGAAGGCGGGCAGCAGCAGGGCGATCGCGGTCAGCCAGTTCCGGCGGAGGTAGGCGGCTCGACTCGGCGCGATGACGATGCCGAGCAGGAACTGCAAGATGAACAGCGCCCAGATCGCGTAGCTGAGGATCTCGAGCGACCGACTCAGCCCGGTCGTGAAGTCGAGGATCATCAGCCCGAGCCAGACGAACGACAGGACGATCATCGGCGTCTCGAGGAGATCGTCGACCTGGCCCAGCAGCTCCCAGCGCTCCCGATTCAACTCCTGCCGGTCCGGTGCGGCTCCCTTGCTCGTCATCGCCTGCTGCCCCTGCTGAATCGTCGGTAGGTCGTGCACTCGGGTCCGGGGGCAGAATGTGTGCCGGGGAACGGCCCCGGCCCCGGCGCGGCATGCTTCCTGCCGGCTCCGTGGATGGTCATTCCCGAGTGCCACGTCCGGGTGTGGGCCGTCGCTGCCGCCGGTCGGGGCCCACGAGAGCACAGGGTAAGGGGTGCCGCGTGCGGGTCGGGAAGCTCAGCCTGCTGGACGTGGGCAAGCGACTGGTGGCCCAGGTGAACTCGGACGACGTCTTCGGGCTCGCGGCCGAGCTCGCCTACCGCTTCTTCCTGGCCATGTTCCCGTTCTTGATCTTCCTTACGGCCCTCGCGTCATTCGTCGCCACGACCTTCAGCGTCCGGGATCCCTCCCAGCAGATCGTCGACCTCCTCGCGCGCTTGATGCCGCCCGAGGCCACCGAGCTGATCCGGCCGCAGATCGAGCGGACGATCAGCACGAACCAGGGCGGGCTCATGTCGTTCGGTATTCTCCTCACGCTCTGGGTCGCCGCCGGTGGGTTCAACGCGGTTATCAAGGCGATGAACCGCGCCTACGACGTCGAGGAGTCGCGGCCATTCTGGAAGAAGTACCTGCTGGCGCTCGGGATGACGCTCCTGGCCGGCACGTTCATCGTCGGCGCGTTCGTCCTCTTGGTCGTCGGGCAGGTCTTCGGCCGGCAGATCGCGGAGGCCCTCGGGCTCGGCGGGACGTACCAGGCCGTGGTGGGCCTGGCGCGCTGGCCGGCGGTCGTCGCGCTGCTCGTCGTTGCGACCGCGTTCATCTACTGGGCGGCGCCGAACATGGACCTGCCCTGGAAGTGGATCACGCCGGGGTCGGTCCTCTTCGTGGTCGGGTGGCTGGTCGCGACCGCCCTCTTCACCTTCTACGTGTCCAACTTCGGGTCGTACGCCGCGACCTACGGCGCCCTGGCCGGGGTCGTCGTCCTGCTGCTCTGGTTCTACCTCACCGGGATCATCCTGCTGGTCGGCGCGGAGCTGAACGCGATCGTCGACCAGGCCATGGAGCCGGAGAAGGTCGAGCGGAAGCGGGGCGAGAAGCGTCGGGAGGCGAACTCCGGGTAGCTCGGCCGTTCCCCATCACGGGATCCGGATCTCGTCCTCGCCGTCGATGCGTCCGCTCGCCGACGCCCCACCGGGGGCGCGCAGCTCGACCGAGCGCGGATGGGGGCTCGCGGCGATCCGCAATGTGCCGGCACCGTCCCACTCGAGCCGCGTCCCGTCGTAGAGCGTGAAGCTTGAAGCCCCACCGCCGGGTATGACGCGGACGATCAGGTCGCCGGCAAAGACTCGGATATCGGTGCCCTGCCCGGAGGCGAGCGTGTCGAAGTCGGCGGCGAGCGGCAGGATCGTGCCGGCCCGGACGAACACCGGCGCGCGTCCGCCGTCCAGCGGCGCCGCGACGGTCACCTCCTGTCCGCCGGGGTACAGGGCGTCGGTCCAGTAGTCCACCCAGTCGCCGGCCGGCAGGTACAGCGTCCGCGTCGTGGCGCCCGGCTCCACGACCGGCGCGACGAGGATCTGTGGCCCGAGGAAGTAACTCTGCTCCTCCCGCCAGGCGCGCGGGTCGTCCGGGACCTCGAGCGGGAGGAACCGCATCAGCGGCAGCCCCGTCCGCGTCGCCTCCTGCGCCTGGGTGTACAGGTAGGGGACCAGGCTGTTGTGGACCCGCGCCGCGTCGCGAAAGGCCGCCAAGGTCTCGCCGTCTCGCCAGAGGTCGATCGGATCGGTCGGGTGATCGCCGTAGTGGTCGCGCAGGGTCGACGTCCAGGTGGCCAGTTGCAGCCAGCGCAGCCACAGCTCCCGCTCCGCGCCGGGCGACAGCCCGGCCTGGACGTAGCCGGCGACCTCGGCGTGGAAGTAGGGGAAGCCGCCGAGCCCGAAGGACAGCGCGGCCGGCACGAGGGACTGGAGCCCACCGGAACCGTCCCACTCCATGCGCGCATCGCCCGGCCATTGCAGGCTCTGGAACCGCTGGGCGCCGAGCGCGCCCGACCGGGCGAAGAGCACGAAGTCGCCGTCCGGTCGCAGGCTCGAGGCGTGCTCCCAGGCGGAGCGCGCATACAGCAGCGGGTAGCGGTTGTGGCTCTGCGCCCCGCGCGTGCCGTCCCACATATGGGCATCCTCGGGCAGGATCTCGCCGACGTCGAGCATGCCCCCGTCGTAGCCGAGCGTGGTCAGCGCGCGCTCCCAGCGGTCGCGCCACCACGTCGTCGCGCGCGGGCTGGTGAAATCCAGCCAGGACGCCGGAAACAGCGGGTGGACGTATGGCTCCCCGTTGCTGCGCCGCACGAGGTGGCCCAGGCCGGCCGGCTCGTCGTAGCCGGGGCGGTCGGCGTGGAAGTCGGCCTTGAAGTAGTTGAGCGCCTTGATGCCGAGCTGGTGGAGGCCGGCCGTGAAGGCGGCGTGGTCGGGGTAGGGACCAGCCTTGCGTCCCGCGTAGTTGACGGACGGCCAGCCTATGTTGGCCCCGTCATCGACCGCATCGTAGGTGAACATCGCCGAGATCGGCACCCCGAGCTGGCGCAGCCGTCTGGCCTCGTCGAGCACGTCGTCCTGCCCGCCGACTGCCGTCTTCCACACCCCGAACGCCCAGATCGGCGGCAGCGGCGGCGGACCGGTCACCTCGACGTGGCGCTGGACGAGGTCGCGCAGGCTCGGCCCGACGCTGAGCACGATGCTCGCGGTCGCCGAATCTTGCTCCCAGGACCAGCGGTCGGCGCGGCTGGCCGCGAGATCGAAGCGCGCCCGCTCGAAGCGCTCGAGCGCGAACCCGTAGCCGTGGCTCGAAATGAGCAGTGGGAGCGGGGCGTAGGTACTGGCGCCGTAGCCGGCCAGCACCCGATCGTCAGCCCAGATGTCGACGAGCTTCCCGCGCTGGTTGACCCCGTCGAACCGCTCGCCGAAGCCGACGAATCGCTCCTCCGTCCCGGCGACGATGCTCCCGCCGACCGCCACCACCGCCGATGGCTCGCTGGGAGAGATGGTCAATCGAGCCGCGCGCGGGGTGATGCTCTGCGCCTCGACGATGATCAGGCGTCCGAGTGGATCGTCCGACTCGGCGATGAGGCGCACGGTCCTCGGGTTGGCGAGACCGGCCCGGTGTAGCCGCCGGGCCCGCCAGACGGCTCCGTCCGCGTCCCGAAAGCCGACCGACTCGTCCGATGCCTCCTCCCAAAGCAGGTCTCCCGACTGCGTCTGCAGCCGGAGTCGCCAGGGATCGGCGTGGATCGCGAGGACCAGCTCGCCCAGGGCGAAGCGCGGCTCCGGGTCCGGGGGGGCGTCCCAAGCCTGATCGTCGCCGGCCGGCGACCCGCCGCTCCCGATCGCCGGTGTCAGGGCGGTCACCCTCCAGTCGAACGCCGATTCCATTGGCACGCCCGGGACGTCGATGGTGACGACCTCGCCGGGCGCCCAGCGGTCGGGCGGATACCACCAGAGGGTCGCCAGTTCACCGTGGCCGACCCGTCGCCCGTCGCCGAGGTCGAGCAGGAGCTCCGGCGTCTTCGTGGCGGGGAGCGGCCGATTCAGCCGCCACCTCGAGCGTACGACGCCCCGGGCGCCGTCGGGCTCGAGTGCCCCGGACGGGCTCGGGATGACCTGCACGCCAAGGAGATCGAGATCGCCATCCAGGAAGGTCGCCACCACATCCATCGCGGGCCTGGGCGCCGCTGTAGGCACCGTCCGGCCCGCTCCGCGAACGAACGTGTAGAACTCGGCTGGCAGATCTTCCATGCGAGTGGGTGGCGCCTCCTGGGTGCGCGCGAGCAGCAGGATGCCATCCCGCGCCAGGCGCACCGTCCATTCGCCCTGCCGGAGCAAGTCGCGGACGCGGAGGAACACGTCGCCAACACTCGTCGGCGCCGGACTCGCCGTCACGTCGAGGAAGATGTACTCGGCGTCCTCGATCGCGGGGAAGACGTAGACCCGGGCGCGCCGGCTGACGTGCGGGACAAGTGACGACGACGCGCTCACGCCGGCCTGGGGGGCGAGGTCAGCGGCGACCGCGGCGGCCAGTCGGCTGCGATCCGTGGTCACGGGACGGACGAAATTCTTCCCGGGCGGGCCGGCGCCTTCGAGGAGGTGGGCGGCTCCGCTCGTGAGCACCAGGGCGGTAGCCACCAGATGGACTGTCCATCGCGTGGCCGCGGACCGCGTCTTGGTCACCGCCGCCCTGGTGTCGCCTCTCTGCCGACGGTCAGCCCACCGGGCGATCCGACCGAGGCCCGCCGCCGCGCCGGCGATGACGAAGGGGAGCACAAGGGCCGAGTAGTGCGCCTTGCCGCTCGCCATCCATGGCGAGCTGGCCAGGGCGTTGAGTGTCAGACTCGGCAGCACCGGGAGCGCGGCCAGCGGGGCGATCGCGGCCAGCCACCCGCCGGCGAGCAGCAGCGTCGCGGCGTAGCCCATGACGACGTCCCGCGTCAGCAGGTCGGCGACGGCCGCCGCTCCGCCCGTGGCGGAGGCGAAGCGCTCGACGAACGGCGACGCGCCGCCGGCGTAGCGCGCAATCACCAAGGCACAGG
>JALYGH010000303.1 GCA_030777205.1 Chloroflexota bacterium | reverse complement strand
ACGTTCCGGAGGTGGGTCGCGTTGCCGACGACGTCGTGGCCGGCCGCGATGGCGTACCCGGGATCCTCCGAGAGCACCGGCGCCTCCGATGTGCGGAGGATGCCGATCAGCTCGTCCGCCGCCCGCGCGTCCGCTTCGCTCGGCTGCCGCGCCAGCACCGCGGCCTGCGCGCCGCGGTCGGCCAGGAACGGCGCGAATCGATAGAGCGGCCCGTGCGCCATCAGCAGCCCCTGGACGACGACGAGCCCGCCGGCCAGCGCCAGGAGCGCCGGGCGGAGCGTCGCGCGCGTCGCGAGGGCCGCCAGCGCCTCGCCGCCGAGGACGCAGGACGCCACGATCGGCGCCAGGAAGTACGACTCGCCGGCCCCCCACTTGCCGACGGTGACGGCCAGGACCAGCGCGAAGACCCAGTACAGCTCGAACGGCCCCCACCGCCCGGCCCGAAGCGCCTGCCACGCCTGCCAGCCGGCCAGCGCGACGACGACCGCGTGCAGCTCGAGGAAGTTGAGGTAGTAGTCGACCGTCTGGCGTAGCGTCCAGGGGTTCACGTTGCCGACGACGATGTTCACGAAGAACTGGCCGCCCGACGCCAGGTCGAGCGCGAGCCAGATCACCCCACCGAGGACGCCGAGCGCGGCCGTGACCAGGATGCCCGCCCGGCGGTCGCGGATGAGCAGGAACAGCAGGCCGGCCGCAACGGCGTCGATCGTGGTCTGCTTGGTGTAGAGCGCGAGCAGGAACGCGGCGACCGTCCCGACTCGCCACCACGGGCCGGTCCGCGTGCAGCAGTAGACGCCGGCCAGCGCGAACAGGGCGGCGAGCGCGTTGACCCGCGCCAGCGGCGTGACGTGGTAGACGTAGTTCGAGGCCAGGTAGAGCAGCCCGGCCGTGGCGGCGGCCGGGCCGTGCCCGGTCCGCCGGCGGACGATCAGCCCGATCAGCAGCGCTGTCAGGAGGGCCGTCGTCGCCGAGAGCAGCCGCCCGGTCGCCAGCGATGGCCCGTAGTGGCCGACGATCGGCGCGAGGAGCAACGAGAACACCGGTGGATAGTTCGACGAGTAGAAGGCCCAGCGGCTGTTGTCGTTGTAGATCGAGCGCCCCTGCCAGAGCAGCCAGCCGCTGGTGACGTCGTAGCCCTCGCCCTGATCGACGTCGAACGGGTACTGGGCGAGGATGGCGGTGTGCTGCAGGTAGAACAGCAGGTAGTAGAGCAGGAGCGTCAGCCCGACCACCCAGAGCACGCCGCCGACGAGGAACGCGGCTGAGCGCCGTGGTCGCGAACGACAAACCGGGCGGGCGCCGGGCTCCGAGGCGGTCGTAGGCTCAGGGCGCAGGCCGGCGACGGTCACGTGATGAACCGAGATGAGAGGGCGATACGTGGCGGTGCTGCTCGGTCACGCCGACCGCCTTCTCGTACAGCCGCCGCCCGCGTCGTCCCCGCCACCCTGCGCCATGACCCACGGCGACTCAGCAATCGCTAACCGATCGCACGACCGGCCGGCGGTGGAGCCTCGGGACTATCCTGAGATACCGGCCCGACAACGAGGACGATCGCGGAGCTGTTCTCCGGCCACTGGACTACGGGTTCGTCGAGCCGTGGCCCGAAGAATTTCCGGGTGCACTCGAAGTTCCGCTCGAACTGCTCGCGCTCGTCCATCGCTCGTCCCCTTCAGGACCGCGCGCACGCGGCGCGGCAGCGTTCCCGAGCCGCCTTTATATCATTCATCGCCAGCTTGAGCGCAGCTTCCAGGCCAACTTCCGGCAGGGCACGCGCGTATCCGGATCGGCGTGCCAGGGTGTCGGGTGGACGTGTACCCCGTCAAGAATGTCGTACCGCCGCATCGATAGCCACTCGCCTGCGATCGAGCATTCGAGCTGCACCGTGATCTCAACCGGGACGACGCGACGGTGCGAATGCCGCGCACGAAGTCGGTCTTCCTCCACGAGTAGCGCCATGCACTCGATCGGACCGGTCAGCCCGGTCGCCATCAGGTACCGGGCCTGGTGTCACGCCCAGCTCACGGCGGCGGCTAACCGGGCACGCCTGCTTGCGCCCGAGATTCGGTCCTCAAGATGCGAACTGGGGCGATAACCACCAAGATGCGAGAAGCCCCCCTCGCAAGAGGGGAGCTTCTCTCGAGTGAGCCGCATAGGAGTCGAACCTATAACCGGCTGATTAAGAGTCCGCCAACGGACCGTCCGCGAGCGTCCGCAGATGTGCGTCCTTATCTGGTCGGCATCCCCCGCCCGTCCGCTCTCGTACGCGTTCAGCCGCCACCGTTCGCCCCCGTTGCTACACGCGCTGCTACACGAGACGACCGCACTGACCAGGAGGGGGGAGGGGGGCGTACCATCCGACATTCCATTCGAAGACTCGAAGGGTGACCGCGCCGGACCGGATGGTTGGCCGGCGTTGTACCGCCGGCGGTACAACGCCGGCGCATGCCGCCTCCATCCTCCGGCGCACGAAGCACGCCGGTCAGGCCGCTTGTCGCGACGCCCCGGCTGTCGCCATCGTCAACTCGGCAGCCCAGTCCCCTTGCCTTCGGTCGCCAAGTTGAACACGTACTGTCCGCTCGCACCGTCGAAGCGGGACGCGCTGCCGGCGTCGTGCGCCGCCCGAGTTGGCTCGCCACTCGACGGGGATATACCTCGGCGTCCATCCCACCGGCAGGCAGGTGCGCGACCACGGCGTCGCGATGCTCCGCATCATGGACGGGCAGATGGACGAGGCGTGGGAGATGCCTGCCCGCTGGGGCTGCTCCAGCCACGCGGTGTCGTACCCCGCGTTCCCGTCTGACACCCGAGCCCGCGTGGCCGCCTCTCCCTCGCATACGGAGCATCCTCGATGCACCCCGAGTGGGGGAGAGCCCGCATCGCTGGTAAGCCGACCGAGCTTGCGCCGTACGGGCCCTATTCGCGCACCCACAGGCAGAAGGGGTGGCCTGCCGGGTCGATGTAGACCCGCACGCGCTCCTGAGGCTGATAGGCTGCGAGGACCGCGCCGGCGGCGACGGCGTGGGCCCCGGC
>JALYGH010000302.1 GCA_030777205.1 Chloroflexota bacterium | reverse complement strand
GGTCATGCTCGGGGACCTCTCGGCCGCCAAGGCGATGCTCGATCTTCACTTTTGGCGAGAGGGTGAGCGCACGCGGTGGGAGATCCTGGCTCAAGAGGGCGAGGTCACGGTCGAGCAGCAGCCCTGGCAGCCCTGGGTGCTGGAAGGGCTGCCGGGCTGAGCCCCGCGTGGCCCGTCAGCGACGCGTTCGCTCAGCCATCCGTTCGGCAGCGCAGCACCATCACCGTCAGGTCATCGGGCAGCGGCTCACTCCCCGCCGCCAGGGCCACCAGCCGGTCGACGATCTCAAGCGCGCTCGCGGCGCCGTCGAGCCGCTCGGCGAGCATGGACGGAGTGACCGCCAGGTCCGGGCGCGCATCGACCAGCCCGTCGCTGTAGATGACCATGGCGTCGCCCGGGCAGAGGGTGGCCGAGCCCTCCTGGTAGATCACGTCGGAGAGCACACCCAGGGGCAGCCCGCGCGGCAGGAGCCCTTCGACCGTCCCGTCGGCCCGGTGCAGGAACGTGTGTCCGTGGCCGGCGTCCACGAAGTCGACCCGCCGGGCGGCGATGTCGGCCTGGGCGTGGAAGAGCGTGATGAAACTGCCGGCGGACTCCAGATCGCGTTCGAGGGCTGTCGCCACCGTCTGGACGGCCGTGGCCGGGGGGCTTTGGCGAGCGACGGACTCGAGGGCCGCTCGGACGGTCGCCATCAGCAGGGCCGCCGGCATGCCCTTGCCCATCACGTCGCCCAGCGTGAGGGTGAGGAACCCGGGGGCCGGCTCGTGCCAGTCGAAGAAGTCGCCGCCGACCTCCCGCGCCGGCAGGCAGCGCGCCGCCAGCTCGAAGCCGGGCAGCGCCGGGACGTCGCGCGGGAGCAGCTCGGCCTGGACCTGCGCCGCCCGTGCCAGGTCCTCCTCGAGCTGGCGGCGCCGCTCCTCCTTCAGGCGCTCGACTTCCCGCTGCGCCGTGACGTCGCGGAAGGCGTACTCGCGCCCCAGGTACCTGCCGTCGGCGCCGCGCACCGGGCCGGACCAGAGCTCCAGCTCGCGCCGCTCGGGCCAGCGCTGGACGACGATTTCGGTGAACTGCTGATCGGCGTCGGGCGCGGTGCTGTCCACGCGTGCCGCCATCCCGGCCGCATCGGCGAAGATGCGCTCGATGTCCGGCTGGAGCTCCGCGACGCGACGGCCCACGACGCCGTCCGCCTCGATGCCGAACAACTCGGTGAAGCGTCGGTTCACGGTCAGGATCCGCCGGTCGGGGGACACGAACAGGATCGCTTCGCTGACCGCGTCGAGGACGGCCCGGGTCTCGCTGCGAGCATTCTCGGCCGCCCGATACTGCCGCTCGCGCTCGGCCTCGGCACGCTTGCGGCGGGCGTCCAACCGATCGAGCGCCCCCGTGGTCCACCAGATCAGCGCGGTGGACACGATGATGTTCACCATCACGATCAGCGCGACCCCGAACGGCGCATCGTAGAGCCCGGCCCGCTCGCCCGCCAGGGAGATCCAGCCTAGGACCGCCGGGATACCGAGCGCGGCGGGCAGCAGGCGGCACACCATGATGCCGCCGGCGCTATCGCCGCTAATGGCCGCGACCAGGCCCCGATCCGGACGACAGCACAGGACGCCCGCGTTGATCAGGCAGAACGCCACGGCGGTGTTGAGGGCCATCGGGATGTAGGCGGCGATGCCGTAGAGGTACGTGACGCCATAGGCGTAGCCAAGCACCGCGAACAGGGCCATGAGCGCCGGCGCGACGGCGAGGAGCTCGGCGAGGCGGTGCTTGCGCCTCCAATCGGAATCCGCGAGGAGCAGCGCAACACCGGTGACGAGGAAGCCCAAGGCGGTATTCGGCGCCATCCGGTTGGGTGGGCTGTACGCGTCCAGCTTGTCGGGGAACAGGAGCCGGTCGATGCCCAGATCCGGACCGACGAAACTGCCCAGCTTGATGAGACCGATCAAGGCGACCAGACACGCACAGACTTTCCCGGTCCGACGCGGAGGAGCGCCGACCTGGGCCGTCGAGAGCAGCCACAGCGAGATGCCGGCCAGGATGAAGGCGATCGCCGTCGCGGGGTTCATGGCGACGAGGCCGGGGAAGACGCTCCTCAAGGCCGTGTGGTCGGCCGCCCACCCGAGCAGCACGAGGCAACCTTCAAGGGCCACGACGGCAGCCGCAGCCCGCGCGAAGAGGATCAGCGACTGGGCGAGCCTGGCATTCGTGGTCATCGCACGCTCGCACGGGCCATCGCCGCGGTCCCGACTACAGCCGCTTCGTGAGTCGCCAACAATTCGTCCCGGTTGGTGTGCGCCGATACTCGAGCCGATCGAGACTTGCCCGCGCGAGCGCCAGCCCGAATCCGCCCTCGGGCAGCTCGGCCGGGTCGGATCCGGGCGGGCCCTGCACCTCGCCCGGGACGAAGGCGACACCCCGGTCGGCGAAGCTGGCCACCACTCGATCGGCGTAGAGGCGCACGCGAAGCCGGAGCGGCCCGCGAGGCGTCCCGATCGGATAGGCGTGGCGCACGATGTTGGCGGCGACCTCGGCGACCGCGGTCACGAACCGGAGGCGCCAATCCTGGGGTGGCGGCTGCGCGAGGACGGCGTCGACGACGTCCCAGAAGCGGTCTAGCGCCGCGTGCAGCGCGGCAAGTTGCTCGGCCGTCGCACCGACGACAACCGTCTCCTCGGCGAGCACCGGTCTCATCGCCCTGCCAGCTCTCATGGCCCCGCCAGCTTCGGCGCGGGCGTCCTCGACTACGCGTCGGCGAGGGCACCCTCCACCGTCGGATACGGCCGCAGCACCCGATCGAGGGTCGTCAGCTCGAGGACGACGCGCGCCTGCTCACCCGGCCGCGCGATGCGGAGATCCCCCTTCTGGAAGCGGGCCGCCTTGAGTCCGCCGATCAGCGCGCCCAGGCCCGAGCTGTCGATGAAGGTCACCTCGCCGAGGTCCACCACCAGGCGTCGATGGCCTTCGACGATCGCCCGGGTAAGCCGTTGCTTGACCTCCGCGGCCGAAAGCAGGTCGAGTCGCCCGACGAGCCGAACCACCGCCGCTCCATCGGGTCGGACGTCCACTACCACGTCCATGCTGTCCTCCACTGCATGGCGCCGTCCCCTGTAGCCCCGCACGACATCAGGGCACATTATCCTTTGTCCTTACGAGCCAAGCCACCTGTGGGGCGGCAAAATCCCGGCTGCGATCAGGCGGCGCGCTCGTACACGTGGTGCAGCCCGCCGAGGGGCGGGCGGGAACGGACCGGGTCGGCGCCTGGCCGTACCACAAACTGTGGCGGCTCCAAGTCCGGGTTCCGGTGCGGGCGTTCGGCGTTGCAGTGAGCAGCGTGCTCACGTCGTCACCCCCGTCGACAACGTACAAAACATGCTCCAGCCCCAGCTCCGCGTCCGATCTGCCGACCGCCATAAGGGCGGCGCGGGGGCTAGATCTCCGAGCTACACGCAGGGCAGGCCTGCGATCGGGGGATCAGCCCGCCGAGATCCGGTCCTTGATCGCCATCACGCGGGTCAGTATCAGCGGGTATTCGTTTTGCTCAGGCCCAGCCCTGCGTCATCGCAGATACATATTCTCCGGCGCGGCGGTGAAGTCGTGGCCGCAGGTGGGGCAGTGGAGCACCACCTCGACGATCCTGCCGCCGGCGCGACTCACCCGGTGGACCGGCGCGTCCGCTCCGTCGTCCGGGCACGCGCCGTAGATGGCGCGCGCGTGCCCGTCATTGTCGATGCGGGTCAGGTGCCCCTCGTATAGCATGCGCCGAATGACTTCGGCGTCCACAGCGAC
>JALYGH010000301.1 GCA_030777205.1 Chloroflexota bacterium | reverse complement strand
CGGGACTATCCGGGCGGGGGACGACGAGCGCCTTGCGGCTCAACGCGCGCTCAGCGCCTCGCTCGACGCCTACTGACATTCGAGGATAGTGTCCACTCGTGACCGAGCTAGCGCCAGCCGGCGGCATTCATGATCAGCAGCGCCAGTTGATTGTTCGCGCCGAAGGTCCGGGCGTTGAGCTCGTCCGTGCGGAACGTCCCGAGACTGGCGAGGACCGGGTCGATCGCGACGCCCTCGACGACCGGGTATTCGTTGCTGGCGCTGGCGAATGATGCCTGAGCGGCGTCGCTCGCGAGGTACTCGAGGAACCTGACCGCGTTGTCGCGGTTCGGGGCGTACGCGGCCACGCCTGCTCCGCTGACGTTGACGTGCGTGCCGCGCTCGCCGACGCCCTGGTTCGGGAAGAAGATGCCGATCTGCTCGGCGATCGCGCGGTCCTCGGGGCTCTCGGACTTGAGCAGCCGCACGTAGTAGTACGTGTTCGTGATCGCCACGTCGCCCTCGCCGGCCGCGAGCGCCTTGAGCTGATCGGTGTCGCCGCCTTGCGGGGGGCGGGCCATGTTCTCGACGATGCCGCGCGCCCACTGCTCGGTCGCCTCGACGCCGTTCGCCTCGATCAGCGAGCCGACGAGCGACTGGTTGTAGACGCTGGACGAGCTGCGGACGAGCAGCCGGCCCTTCCAGACCGGGTCGGCCAGCGCCTCGTACGTCGACAGATTGGACGGGCCGACGCCGTCCTTCGCGTAAGCGATCACTCGGGCCCGCGTGGCGAACCCGAACCAGTGGCCCTCCGGCTCGCGCAGGTTGGCCGGGATGCGGGCCTCGAGGACGTCCGAGCGGACCGGCTGGAACAGGCCGGCCTCCTGGGCGCGCCAGAGGCGGCCGGCGTCGACGGTGAGGAGGACGTCGGCGGGGCTGTTGGCGCCCTCGCTCTTGAGACGCTCGATGAGCTGGTCCTCGCCGGCCTGGATGACGTTGACCGTGATCCCGGTCTCGGCCGTGAACCCGTCGAACAGCGCCTGGTCGGTGTCGTAGTGGCGCGCCGAGTACAGATTGACCTCACCGGCCGACTGGGCGCGTGCCAGCAGCGTGGGCAGCGGCACCCAGAGTGCCGCCGCGAGCAGCGCGGCGATCGCCACGAACGGCAGACCGCGTACAATCCGCTTCATTCCCGCTCCCTCGTCCCGCCGATGCGGGACCGTGTATCGGGGATACAGCGCGCTCGCGCCGTGGTGGCCACCTGACCGACGCGGGCTCGCCTTCTGTCGCCATGCGGAGTATAGGCTCACGACCGAGCTTAGTCAAGGCTAAGAAAAACCACCTGACGGGATCGGATTTTACCCACTTCGTCGGTCCCCGCCCCGGGACGATTGTCCCGCGTTCGCCGGGACAGGTGTCCCGGTGGGGCCCCCCTGCCGTCCGGGCCACGGGGCGAGAACATCCCGACCCGCCATGCGCGCCGCGTCCTCGTCTCAGAATAGCCGGCGTGCGAGGCTGTAGGTCTGGCCGGTCGGACCACCCGGCGGGCTCGTCGCGAGCCACAGGACCAGCTCGGCGACCTCCTCCGGCTCCTTCACCCGCTCGCTCGGGGCGAACGGCGGCGGCTGGCCGCCGCCGAACCGGTCCTCGGTCTAGCGCGTCAGAACCGGCCCCGGCACGACCTCGTTCACCTCGATCCCCTGCTCCCAGACATCCTGGGCCAGGCAGCGAGTCGGCATCCGGGTGCCGGCCTTCGGCGTTGCAGGCCGAGTTGCCCGGCTGGGGCGCGTGCCCCATCCCCGAGCCGATCGTGACGATTTTCCCGTCGCCGGCCGCTACCAGGGCCGACAGCGCGGCCCGGCAGGTATTGTAGACGCCGACCAGGTTCACCGAGACGGTCCAGGCCCAGCGCTCGGGGTCGCTCTCCAACACCGTCCGGTGCTCCTCCTCGCCGCCGGCATTTGCGACCAGAATGTCCAGCCGCCCCAGCTCGCCGGCGGCCCGCTCGCCGGCCGTCCGACAGGCGTCGAAGCGCGTCACGTCGTAGGTGGCGTCGAGCGCCCGCCGCCCGTGACGAGCGCGACCCTGCTCGAGAGACGCGCCATATTCGCGCCGTCCACACCGCCCTCCCCTGGAGCCTGGCTCGGATTCACTATCCCCGGTGGCAGGGTAGCCGATGCGGCACGCCCGAGGCCCGGTCGAGCAACCTGGTCTGGTGGACGCGACCGTTCGCGGCGGCCTACCGTTGTCCCCAGTCGCGCGGTGCCACCGCAGCCGCCCGGCCGGCGCGGCCTCTCGGCTATCCGCGAGTAGGGGCATGGACCGTCGTACCGTCGCGCTTCGTCACATCGAGCCCTACGTGGAACGCGCTCGGGCGTTTCGCGGCTGGAGCTTCGGCGACGTGGACGTCCGGCGGCTGGAGCCGGGCCCACCTTGGGATTACGAGGTCACGGCCCGCGAGCACGCGAGCATCGCCAGCGACCTTCTGGATCTGGGCACCGGCGGGGGCGAAGTCCTCGCGCGCGTGATTCGAGGGCTTCCGGTTCGGGCCGTGGCCACGGAGGAATGGAAGGTCAACACACCGGTCGCGCGAGATCGCCTCGCCGCCCAGGGAGTCCCGGTCATCCGGTGCTCCAGCCTGGCGCTGCCGTTCCGCGCTGCTGCCTTCGACCTGGTCCTCGACCGACACGAGGCGCTGAGCCCGGCGGAGGTGGTCCGGATCCTACGTCCCGGTGGCTCGCTGGTTACCCAGCAGTGCGGGCACGACGATTGGGCCGAGCTGTGGCCGTTCTTCCCGAATCGAGTGGAGTTCGACGACCACTGCCGCGCCTACGTCGACGGGCTCCGCGCAGCGGGCATGACCGTGGCCGCCGCCAGGCACCATCGGAAGGTCGCGCTCGGGACGCTGGGCGATCTGGTGTTCATGCTGCTGCTGCAACCCTGGTGGCTGCCGTGCTTCGACCCGGTTCGGGACATCGACACGCTGCTCGTTGTAGAAGACGCATTGCGGACCGAGCATGGGATCGTCCTGACCGAGAGCCGCTACCTGCTGACGGCCACCAAGCCCCGCTCGGCGGCGGCGGACGACGTCATCGCCGAGCGAGGATAGTTTCGACCCCCGTCTGCTGGAGGCAATACCGTGACCCTCGATCTCCTGCTCCTCAGTAGCTCGGCGCTCCACGGCTATCGGCCGTTCGAGTTCGCGCTCGACGCCCTGCACGACCTGTTCGGCGGAGCGCAGACCGTTCACTTCGTGCCGTACGCCCTGGCCGACCACGGCGGCTACACCGCCGGCGTCGGGGAGCGACTCGCGCCGCTCGGCGTGTCGGTCATCGGCGTCCATGCCGGCGGCGATCCGCGCGCGGCCGTCGAGGCGGCCGAGGTCCTGTTCGTCGGGGGCGGGAACAGCTTCCGGCTCCTGGATGCCCTCCAGCGGCACGCCTTGTTGGAGCCGATTCGCCGGCGGGTCCAGTCCGGCGAGCTGCGCTACCTCGGGTCGAGCGCCGGAACGAACATGGCCTGCCCGTCGCTCCGCACGACGAACGACATGCCGATCGTCCAGCCCCGCTCGTTCGCGGCCCTCGGCCTGATCCCGTTCCAGATCAATCCGCACTACGTCGATCCCGATCCGGCCACTACCCACATGGGCGAGACGCGCGAGCAGCGCCTCCTCGAGTTCCTGGAGGAGAACGACGTGCCGGTCCTCGGCATGCGTGAGGGCACCTGGCTGCGCCGCCGGGACGACCGCCTCACGCTCGGCGGAGTCACGGCTGCGCGCCTGTTCCGGCGCGGCGCGGAGCCCCGCGAGTACGGGCCCGGCGCGGACCTCTCCCGGCTCCTCGACGTCCCCGCCCGCTTCGACCATCCTGCCTGAGGCGCGTCCGTCACCGCCTCGCGGGCCCGACTGGCTTGGTACGAATCGTTCGCGGCTCCCCAACGGACGGGGTATCACGCCGTGAGTCTCAAGCAACCGCGGGTTTCGAAGGCGGCCAGGCAGTGGGTTGACGCCGTGATGCACGAGGGGCGTTCGCGCTGGCCGCGGAGCTGTCGTGCTGGTTCTTCCTGTCGCTTATTGGACGCCGCCGAACATCCACCTGCGAGCGAAGTGGCTCGTGCCGGATGCGGTGCTGTTCACGCTCGGCTGGCTGGTGTCGACCGGAGAGCACCGGTGGCGCTCTGATGAGGGCCGGCCTGCCGATCTTCCCGGACGCCCCGCCCGCGCCGCTCCATACCCGGGACTGGCAGAGCGAGGTCCAGGTCTGGACAACCGTCGACTCGTGGGTCACCCGCCTCCCCTTCCAGACAGGTACGGCGCCAGCTCCGGCTGGCGGCGGATCGCCTCCGCCTCCGGGTCCCCCTTCGACAGCGCCTGCTCGAGCTTCTCGACCTGCTCGGGCTTCAGCGAGGGCGGGATGGTCGGCGTGGTCGGGTCGGTGACGGCGTCGATGACGACCGGGCGATCGGCGGCCAGCGCCTCGTCCCAGGCCGCGCCCACCCGGTCCGGCGACTCGACGCGGATGCCCCGCAGCCCGAGCAGCTCGGCATACCGCGCGTACGGGACGTCGAGCAGGTTCTGCGACGGCTCGAACTTGGGCGCGCCCTCCATCACCCGCTGCTCCCAGGTGACGTAGTTCAAGTCGCGGTTGTTCAGGACGAGCACCACCAAACGCGGGTCCTGCCAGCGCCACCAGTACTTGGCGACAGTTGTGAGGGCGCCGAGCCCGACCATCTGCATCGCGCCGTCGCCCATCGTCGCGATGACGGGGCGACCCGGATAGGCGAACTTGGCAGCCGTGGCGTAGGGAATCGCCGAGCCCATCGTCGCTAAGAGCCCGGACAGTGACGCGAGCATGCCGCGCCGGAACTTCAGGTCGCGGGCGTACCAGACGGTCGAGCTGCCGCTGTCGCCGGCGATGATGGCATCGTCGGGCAGGCGCGACGACAGCTCCCAGAACACCCGCCGGGGGTTGAGCGGCTCCCCGGGCTGCATCGCGTGGCCCTCTTCTTCCTGCCACCACGCCCGCGTCTTCGCCTCGATCGCCTGCCGCCAGGATCGATCCTGCTTGTCGAGGAGCAGCGGCAGCAGGGCCCGCAGCGTCTCGGCGCTGTCGCCCACGAGGCCCACCTCGGCCGGGTAGCGGAGGCTGACCATCCGGCCGTCGATGTCGATCTGGACCGCCCGGGCCTGCCCCTCGGCCGGCAGGAACTCGGTGTACGGGAAGGCCGTGCCGACCATCAGCAGGGTGTCGCACTCGCTCATCATCTCGTTGCTGGCGCGGGTGCCGAGCCAGCCGACCGTGCCGGTCACGAACGGCAGGTCGTCCGGGACGGCTGCCTTGCCGAGCAGCGCCTTCGCCACCCCCGCGCCGAGCCTCTCGGCCACGGCGATCACCTCGTCGGTTGCCCGCAGCGCGCCGGCCCCGACGAGCATCGCCACCTTGTGACCGGCGTTCAGGATGTCGGCGGCGCGGCGCAAGTCGGCGTCGGTCGGGATGACCCGCGGCGGGGACCAGCCGACCCCGGAGTGCATCGTCCCGTGCTGCTGGGGCGGCTGCTCGACGGCCTCCTGCTCCTGGAGGTCGTGCGGGACGATGACGCAGGTGACGGTCCGCCCGGCCAAGGCGATGCGTAGGGCGCGGTCCATCACGTGGCGGACCTGCAGCGGGCTCGTCACCATCTGGACGTACTCGCCGGCGACGTCCTTGAAGAGCGCGATCAAGTCGAGCTCCTGCTGGTACTCGCCGCCCATCGCCGTCGTCGACTGCTGGCCGACGATCGCGACGACCGGCTGGTGATCCGAGCGGGCGTCGTACAGCCCGTTCAGCAGGTGGATCGCGCCGGGGCCCTGGGTCGCGAGGCAGACGCCAACCTGGCCGGTGTACTTGGCGTGCGCGCATGCCATCAGCGCGGACAGCTCCTCGTGAGCCGACTGGATGAACTCGGGGCGGTTGCCGGCGCGGTCCAGCGCAGCCAGGATCCCGTTGATGCCGTCGCCCGCGTAGCCGAAGATCCGCTCGACGCCCCACTCTTGGAGCCGCTTGACGATGTGATCGCTGACCTTCATCGGCACGGTCGGTCCCTCCGCCCTTATCGACGCCGTGCCGGACGACCCGGACGGGCGCCCAGATGTTCGCGGCGAGACGTTGCACAATCCGGTCCGCAACCGGGCTGCAAGTCGCGGAGGGTCAACCCTCGGTCAGGACGTCGAAGAGGGCGCCCACGTCCAGCGTGAAGCCCGGCAGCAGTTCGCCAAGGTCGAGCACGTCGCCGGCGCGCAGGACGACCGGCTCCGCGCCGGGTCGGAAGTCGCGGATCGTGGAGTCGTCAGGGTCCAGGAGCAGGGCGATTCGGACGCCGTTCTCGACATACCAGCGACACCGATCGATAAGCTCGCGCACGGTCTGTCCGGGAGAGCGAATCTCGATCACGATGTCTGGCGGGACCGTGACCGTATTGACTAGACGGCCGGATGCGTCACGCGGAATACCCCCCAACGGTACACCGCGACATCCGGGACGGTCGACAAGCCGCCATAGGTGCTACGGTGCTCGGTCAAGACGTGTGCGAGGCGCCGGGGTCGCGCGAAGCCTTGGAGCTGGCTGGCACATTCCAACTGAAGCATGGCGTGCCAGGTCAACGGTGGCACCTTCTGGACGACCTCCCCGTCGACGTACTCGAGGGCCGGCTCCTCCTCGGGCAGCGCCAGGAACTCCTCCAGCGTCATGCGTCTGCCGGCGATGGCCAAGGTGCGCCTCCCGAGATGTCCTCCAGCCATCATAGCCGTACACCAGGGTGTCGCCG
>JALYGH010000300.1 GCA_030777205.1 Chloroflexota bacterium | reverse complement strand
ATCGTCAGGTCCGCGCCGAGGCGCGCGGCGAGGGCGCGCCGCTTCGGGTCCGGCTCGGAGACGGCAACGAGCGACGCGCCGGAGCGCCGCGCGAGCTGGGTCAGCAACAGGCCGATCGTCCCGGCCCCGACGACGGCGACCGTCCCGCCGGGCCGCGGGGAGGCC
Source organism: Chloroflexota bacterium (assembly GCA_030777205.1). GTDB lineage: Bacteria > Chloroflexota > UBA6077 > UBA6077 > JACCZL01 > JALYGH01. The sequence goes on along the minus strand of JALYGH010000300.1, from coordinate 2,493 downwards.
AGCTCGAAGGCGTGCAGGCAGCACGAGAGCGGCTCCGCGAGCGCCCCGTACTCGACCGGGATGCCGTCGGACAGGCGATAAGCGGTCTGCTCGGGCACACGCAGGTACTCGGCGAAGCCGCCGATCGCCGGCGTCCGGTTCGGGCACATGTATGGCTGGGCCTCTCGACAGAAGAAGCAGGCGCCGCACGGGATGTTCGGGTCGATCGCGACGCGCGCGCCGACCTCGAGCGAGCGAACCTCCGGCCCGACCGCGACGACCGTGCCGGCCATCTCGTGACCGAGGATACGCGGCGGGCGGTAGAGCGGGATCGAGCCGTCGACGAGGTGGAGGTCCGTCGCGCAGATGCCGCAGGCGGCCACGCGCAGCAGCACCTCGCGGCCCAGCGGGGCGGCAAGCGCCTGGCGCTCGATGCGCAGGTCGTTCGTCCCGCGCCAGACGGCGCAGGTCATGTCGGCGGGCAGGGTCACGGCGCGCTCCTCGTGGCGGGGACGTACGAACGGCAGGGCGGGCGGGGGCGCGGTCGCGCCGGCGGCTCAGCCGAGCCGGCGGTACTGGCCGCGGAAGTAGAGCAGCGGCGCGCCTTCGTTCGCCTCGCCGCCGAGGACCTCGCCGACCAGGATCGTGTGATCGCCGCCCGGCAGCATCTCTTGGACGCGGCACTCGATGTACGCCAGCGCGCCGTCGATGATCGGCGCACCGGTCGCCTCGCCGCGACGGTACCGGACCTTGGCAAACTTGTCGGGCGCCTTGCTGGCGAACAGCGTCGAGAGGTGCCGCTGGGGTTCGGCCAGGATGTTGACGGCGAACATCCGGGTCGCCTGGATCGCCGGCAGCGACTCGGAGCGGTTGTCGACGCAGACGACGCACAGCCGCGGCTCGAGGGACAGCGACGTGAACGCGCTGGCCGTGAAGCCGCGCGGGTTCCCGTCGGCCTCGTGACTGGTGACGACGGTGACGCCGCTGGCGAACGACGCCATCAGGCGGAAGAACTGCTCTCGTTCGATGGGCACCGAGTGCCTCCCTGGTTCGATCCTCTCGCGGCGGTTGACCGGGTGCCACGGCGCACGGGCTCGGCGCAGGCTGGCGATGCGCCGAGACTACCCCGGCGAGCGGCTCCGCGTCAAACAGGACCGCCTCATGGTCGGCGAGTCGAGCGGGCTGCGCCCGGTCGTCGATGGCGGGCGGCGCCGCTATCGACGCCGGCCGAGCCCAGTCAGGCGTCGCAGGGCGAACCAGATCGCGAAGTAGGCGGGCAGGGTCGAGCCACCGAGCACCAGCCCGACCTGGCGGGCGGCCAGCAGGCTGACGCCGCTCAGGGCCAGGCTCTCGGCCAGGCGGCGGTCGAAACTGGTCGGGATGCCGATGAGCGCCGCAAGCTCCTCGGTCGTCTCGCTCCGTTCGGGCGACGCGCCCGCGGACTCGGGAGTGTACGTTGCCGTCGTCCCGCGCACCAGGCCGGATGCCGCGGCGAGCGCCAGGACCGCGTCCTGGTCCAGCAGGTTCGGCTCGTAACGGATGACGACGGCGCGCGCCGCTCGCTTCAACTCGACGGCGTGGATGCCGGGCCGGCCGCGCAGCGCGTCAAGGTCGGCCGCGAGCGCGTCCAGGCGCTCGCGCGTCCGGTCTCCGCCAGCGAGGCGCAGGCGTAGGCGTCCGGAGACGGCATGCGCGATCTCGACCGGGAACTGATGATTCGGCGTGGTGGTCCCGTTCGTCATGCGGGAGAGGATAGCGCCCGGAGCGACCGGTCGGCCGCACGGTTGCCGGTGGGGTGCCCCCGGCGAGGTCGCGGGGCGTGGGGGCGCGGTCGACGAGGCCGGCGGCGGGAATACCGCCCGCCCGTGGCGGGTTACGCATGTCAGTTCAGACATGAACTGCCGGGCGCCCAGCCCGGGCGGAGACCAATCAGATGACCAACCTCACTCCTACCATCGACGTGCGGCGCCGGGACCAGCAGTTCCACACCCGGGCCGGCTGGCTCGATTCCCGCCACTGCTTCAGCTTCGGGCGCCACTACGACCCATTCAACACCCACCACGGCTTGCTGCTCGTCAGCAACGACGACGTCAAGCCGTTCACCGGGTTCGACACCCACCCCCATCGGGACATGGAGATCGTCACCTGGGTGCTCGACGGCGAGCTCGAGCACAAGGACACCCTCGGCAACAAGGGCCTGATCTACCCCGGCCTCGCCCAGCGCATGAGCGCCGGCCGCGGAATCTACCACTCCGAGAAGAACAACACCTCCCCCAAGGAGGTCCACTTCGTCCAGATGTGGGTCCTCTCCGACACCGAGGGCATCGATCCGGGCTACGAGCAGCTCGACATCAACGCCGAGCTGGCCAGGGGTGGGCTGGTGCCGCTCGCGTCGGGCCGCGGCCACGCGGCGGCGATCGACATCCGCCAGCGGGGCGCCCAGCACTGGGTCGGCCGGCTGAAGGCCCGTGAGGCCGTGCGCGTGCCGGACGCGCCGTTCGTCCACCTGTACGT
>JALYGH010000299.1 GCA_030777205.1 Chloroflexota bacterium | reverse complement strand
GTCAGGTAGCGGCCGGCGGCGTACATCTCCACGGTGCAGCCGTGGTGCTTGACCTTGCGCCGGCCGGGCGGCAGCGTGCCGCGGGCGAGCCCGCGGAGGCCGCGCCCGAGCGGCGAGCGTTCCCAGTAGCCGGGGAAGGCGTCGACGATCTCCCGAGCCCAGGACTTGATCCGCCCGCGCTCGTCGAGCGCGTCGTCGAGGTCCAGCCCGACGACGCCGCTCCCCTCCAGGTTCCAGCCGATGCCGTCGAGGCCGTGGCCGGCCTGGTAGGCCATGAACGCCGCGTCGAAGGGGGCCCACGTCTTCGGGTCGGTCGACGAGGCGTGCCGGCTCGGGTCGGCCGCCCGGTACGGCTCCTTGGTCCACTCGCCCGGCGTGTCGGGCTTGGGCTCGAGGATCCAGACGACCCAGCGGGCATCCCGAGTCAGGTGACCCGGGATGCCGTCGGCCGCGACCGGCAGGACGGTCGGTCGGGATGCGATCGGGGCGACGCTCACCTCGCCCTCCACCACGGCAACGCGTGGCGGTGCGAGCCGAGGCCGCGCTCGGGGGCCCGCGGCGGGCGGGGCGGACGGTGGTCCGGGTAGGCACGGAACGCGCTAGAATGCGCAGTAGTCGGGCGTGATACACTCACGATCGACGACCTTTCCGAGAGCCGGCCCCCGCCTGGTCAGCATTAGGGGTCGGTTCTCTGCTATCTGAGGCCAGTTCTCCCCGATCATCACGCGACGGCCTCGGGCTCGCGCGGATCGGGTGCCGGCGCCTCGAGGGCGCGGCGGATGATGAAACGGACCTGCTGCGTCACCTCCCGCTCGTCGGCCTTCGCTTGCTGGTCGAGCCGGCGGTACAGGTCCGGCTCCAGGTACAGCGGCAGTAGCTTGCCCTGGGGTCCTCGCGGCACGGCGGCCCTCCCGTAACGTGGTCTCCTTTCAGCCTACGGGGCCTCGCCGGCCAGGAAAGGCCACAAATTCACGAGTTTCGCCAGTCCCTCCCAAATCCGTTGGCGTACCAGCGGCGCAGGGTGCGCGACTTGTTCGGGACGCCGAGGCGGGCGGCGATATGCTCCCATTCCAGCCACGGCTCGGTGTCGTGCAGCTTGGCGGAGTCGCGCGCGAGTTTCAGCTTGGCGACGGGGGGGCTCGTTCTGAGCGCGGGCCGGCCCCGTCGCGCCGATTCCAGGTCGCGCACCAGTCCGAGCAGCTCGAGGCCGCGGACCGCCCTCTCGATCTCGTCGGTGGGCGGGATGCGAGGCGGCCGGCGGCGATCCCAGCCGAAGATGCCCGTCCGGATCCGCCGGCCGGGGATCGCGAGGGCAATCAGCTCGGCGAACAGGTCGGAGCCGGCGGCCTGGACGCGGATGCGATCCAGCTCCAGCGCCGGGAGCGTGGGCGAAGGTGTGCCGTCATCCTCGAAGAAGCGCCACACCGGCTCTTGTGGCTGGGTCGGATCGATCGCGGGCCAGCCGTGCATGTCGAGGCTGTAGCCGCGCCACCTGGCGAGGTGCTCGGCGGGGAATGGCTCGGTGGGGATCGGGAACGGCTGGCCGTTCAGATGGCCCACGGCGATGATGTCGACGTCGCCGGTTTCCGGGACGGGCCCGGCTGTGGCGAGGCTGATTCCCTCTTTCGGTTCCCAGCCGATCGCCAGCGCGGCGACGTACCGCTCCGAACTCATCCGGGGCTGCTGACCTGACGGTATGATGGCTGTGCCTCCGTTCCTGCGCGCACAGGGCGGATGTGCGAAGCGGTGGCCTGCTAGCTCAGGCCGCCGCTTTTGGGTCTTCGGGCCGGATGCGCTCGCCGCGGTTCCATGCCGCAATCCGTCCTTCGCCATCCGGCTGCACCGCCACGACCTGGCCGCAACGGTCGCATGGGAACTCTCCAACCGCGCGCCGCTCAAGCGGGATCGGCTCACCGCAATTCGGACAGTAGAGCGGGAGTAAGCGGTTCAGCTCGGATGACGGGATACGCCAGCCCACTCGCCGATTGATCGGCTGCGTCCCCTTCAACCTGCCGTCGCGCAACCACACCCGGATCGTCTCCGGGTGCACCTTCAGGCGGTCGGCCGCCTCCTGGACGGTTAGCCACTCTTCGTTGACCATAGCACCTCCCGCTCCATCATACCCCAATATACAAGAGTGAGCAATATTGAGCCATAATAGACTTGACAGACTGTATATTCTGGTATATGATGGGGGTGTAAGAAAGCCGCTCCGGTGCTTGGACCCACCGGAGCGGCAGAGCACCAGAGAGGAGTCCCCCTCAATGGCACACGCAACTGTACCGCAGCCCGACCGCGTCGCCGCGGTCCTCGCCACCGCTCCGACGTGGGTGCACGGCCGCCGCAAGGCCGACAACCGCCCGTTCGTGATCGTGCCGGCCTCGGACGGCGGGCGCACGTACTACGTCGACGCCCGCGGCACCGAGTGCACCTGCCCGGACCGCCAGACGCGCCGCCGGACGTGCAAGCACATGGCCGCCGTCCGCGAGTACAACGCGACCCGCGACGTGGAGGCCTTCGAGGAGCTGGCCTTCGCCGCCCTGGCGCCCGACGCCGGCGCCGTCACGAGCACCGTGGCGATTCGCCCCGACCGCTACAGCGTCCTCTTCCCGGCCGAGGACTGAGCGGCCACGCGCAGCGCGGCCCGGGCCGGTAGTCCCTCAACCCCCGCCCGGGCTGCTTTCACAGGAAGGAGCCTGCGGATGCCCCATCCCACCGCACAGGATACCCCGGCCACCCTGCCTGTCGCCGAGCCGTACCAGCGGCCGGCGCTCACCCCCCGCGGCGTGGCCGCCGCCCACCTGAGCCGCTTCCAGGACGCCTGGGACGATCTCAGCCCGGCCGACCGCGCGTGGTTCGCCCACTGGCTGACCGAGCTGCTGGTCGAGGCCGCCGTGCCCGACCTGCCGCCGCGCCGCTGACCGTGCCGCCGGCGCCGGCTCCCCGAAGAGAGCCGGCGCGTTCGCCCCTTGGAGGGACCGATGACGACCGCAACCACGCCCCCGGCGGCCGACACGCCGGCCGCGCCCGAGTCGCCCGAGGATCGCGCCCTGCGCCTGCACCACCAGATCAAGGCCACGTACAGCGACGAAATCTTCCGCCTCGCCTTCGAGTACGCCGAGGCCGAGGGCGAGTCGCGCGCCGCGGCGCAGGATCGCGAGTGGGTCCGGTTCATCCGGCGGCTGGCCGAGCACTTCCCGGGCCTGGCGCCGGCCATCATCTGCGTCGCCGAGACGATGTCCGAGCTGTCGATGGGCCACGCGACGCGGGCGAAGTTCGGGACGCCGGCCGACCCGCACCTGGTCGGCGTGATCGACGAGTAGCA
>JALYGH010000298.1 GCA_030777205.1 Chloroflexota bacterium | reverse complement strand
CTGGGGGTGGTTCTCCGGGGCGGGCCGCTCGCCGGCGAGGACCTTGCGGCTGTGGTTCCAGAGCTCGTCCATGGCGGCCTGTCCGGCCCCGGAGGCGGCCTGGTAGGTGTCGACGACGACGCGCTTGAGGGTGTTGGCCCGGTGCAGGGGCGCAAGGACGACGACCATCTGTGCGGTCGAGCAGTTCGGCCCGGCGATGATGCCCCTGTGGGACCGGGCTGCCTCCGGGTTGACCTCCGGGACGACGAGCGGGACGTCGGGGTCCATGCGGTAGGCCGAGCTGTCGTCGATGACGAGGGTGCCGTTGGCCCTGACCTGGGGGGCGTACTGCTTCGTCAGCTCGGTCGAGATCGAGAAGAACGCCACGTCCAGGCCGCGGCAGGCCTCGACGGTCAGCTCCTCGACGGCGATCTCTTCGCCCCGGAACGGCATCCGCCGCCCGACCGAGCGGGGGGAGGCGTAGAGGCGCAGGGTGTCGATCGGCAGCCGGGACGCCGCAAGGATGTCGAGGTACTGGCGGCCGACCATCCCGGTCGCGCCGATCACGCCGATCTTCAGTCCGGACATCAGACTCTTCCTCCGACGAGTGTGGCGGCGGGCATCAGACCCCAGGCCTGATGTCCGCGGTCTGATGCCCGCCTGGGATCAGGTCAGACCCATCAGGCGGTCCAACCCGTAGACGAGACCGCTGCGCTTCGAGACTTCCTTGACGGCCAGGATGACGCCCGGGATGAACGACTCCCGGGTGATCGAGTCGTGCCGGATCGTCAGGATCTGGCCGGGGCCGCCGAAGATGATCTCCTGGTGGGCCACCAGACCCGGCAGGCGGACGCTGTGGATGCGGACGCCACCGTCGACGGCGCCGCGGGCGCCCTCGAGGTTGAACTTGGTCGTCTCCACGTCGGCGAGGTCACTGCCGCGGGCCTCGCGCATCGCCTGGGCCGTCGCGACGGCGGTGCCGGACGGGGCGTCGACCTTGCCGTCGTGGTGCAGCTCGATGACTTCGGCGGCGCCCATGAACTTGGCGGCGATGCGGGCGAAGTGGATCATTAGGTTGGCGCCGATGGCGAAGTTCGGGATGACGCAGGCCGCGACGCCGGCCTCGTCGCTGAGCCCGCTGAGCTCGTCGAGGTTGGCCGGGCTGATGCCGCTGGTGCCGATCACCGGCGAGACCTTGTTGCGGAGGGCCGTGCGGGCGTTCTCCATCGCGGCCTCGGCGTGGGTGAAGTCGACCATGACGCGCGGGCGAGTGCGCTGGATGATCTGGTCGAGGTCGCGGCCGATGGGGATCAGGCCGCCACCCCCGGGCAGGTCGAGGTAGTCCTCGGCCGCCTGCGGGTCCACGCCACCGGCCAGGTCCAGCTCGCTCTCGCGCGCCAGCCCCGCGATGACCTCGCGGCCCATGCGACCGAGCGCCCCGGTGACGATGACCTTCGTCACGCTGCTCCCCTCGAATGGCGAACGTCGCCGCAAGTGTACCAGAAGTCTCGGGGGACTCAAAGGGCCTCACCCCGGCTCGGGGCGGCCCTCACCTCGATGACAGTCGGACATAGGCAGTACCCACGTCCTCCGGCCCGCATCCGATGCGGGGCCCCTTCCCCGCACCTCCCTGTGCGCGGGAGAGCGGGAGACGGGCTGACGATGGCGATAGCGGGCGTCAAGAGGGTGGCGCCGGGGGTCTGCTTCCGCATGGTACCGGAGTGGCTTTTCGTGGTCGCCGGTTGGCTTTCGGTGGCACCAAAATCGCGCGCACCAGGAGGGGATTGGGTTCGTTTTCCCATTTCGCCACGTTCTCGCTGAGCGCGGGATCGGACGGGGCGCGGCGAGGGGGTGACGGTGACGCTGCTCATAGCTTGGAGTAGCCGTGGGCGCGGCCGCTCCCGTGCCCCAACCGCTCATCAGGCGAGGTCCGAGGGAAAGCCGCCCTGGGCACCGGCGGTCCCCCGCCGTCCAATGTTGTGGCGACATCCGCTTCCCCGGAGGGAGAGGGCTTCGGGTCAGCACCCGGGCCTGCCGCGTCATCGAGGGCATCGTGTGGGATACTGAGCTGTCGGAGGTGGTCGGCATGGCGGAGAGTGAAGCGCTAAATGGTCGAATCATCCAGGATCCCGCCATCCTGGTCGGCAAGCCGGTGGTGAAGGGCACCCGGATACCGGTCGAACTGGTGCTCGCGAAGCTCGCCGCGAATCCTGACCTGGGCGAATTGCTCCAGGATTATCCCCGGCTCACAATTGATGACGTCCGGGCCTGCCTTGACTACGCCCGGGCACTCGTCAAGCGGCAGGAGCGGGCGACTCGGCCAGTGCACCCCGCTCTGTGAGGTTCTTGCTCGACGAGAGCGCCGAGTACCGCATCGCGACGTTTCTGAGGCAGGCGGGACACGACGTCACGGCCATAGCCTACGACCATCCGCAAGGTCTCGCAGACATCGAAGTTCTTCGTATCGCCCAGGCAGAGAGGCGAATCCTGATCACGAACGATCGGGACTTCGGCGAACTGATTTTCCGTCGCGGACTATCACACTCGGGCGTCATCTACTTTCGCTTGCCGCTTGATACAACCCTTGCCGCTTGATACAACCGCAGACCAGAAGATTGCATGGTTGACGTAAATGCTGGCGGCGCACGCGGCTGCGCTGGGACGGTTCGTTGTCGTGACGCCCCGAGGGCTGCGCATTACTTGATGTCGGCAACCCCGGGCTCCATCGCTTTCGTACGGGCGCCTTGACGCGTCTCCCAGCCCGGGTAGTTGTGCCCGGGCTCAGCCAGTCGACGTCCGCCTAGTGTTCCGCACGCGCGGTGGCCGGATCGGGGTGCCCTGGTGCCTTGTCAGCCGTCATCTGACGGGTCGGAGGTAGGCGCCAACTGGTACGCTCCGGGCGAGCCGATGTCGCATCAGGAGCCGCGCCACAACCTGCCCGTCCGGCTGACGAGCTTCGTCGGCCGCGAGCACGAGCTGGCCGAGGTTTTCCGAGTGCTCGCCGATGCACGCCTGGTGACCCTCGTTGGGGCGCCGGGCATCGGCAAGACGCGCCTGGCGGTGGAGGCGGCCGGCGGCCTGGTCGACAGGTTCTCGGCCGGCGTCGCCTTGGTGGAGTTGGCGGCGGTGGCCGAGCCGGCACTGCTCGTCCAGATAGTGGCGACGGCAGTGGGCGTCACCGAGCAGGTCGGCCGTCCGCTGCCGGACACGCTCCTGGACTCGTTGCGGTCGCGCCACCTCCTGCTGGTACTCGATAACTGCGAGCATCTGAGGGACGCCTGCGCCGCGTTCGCCGAGTCGGTGCTGCGGGGCTGCCCGGATGTGCGCATCCTGGCTACGAGTCGCGAGCCGCTGGGCGTGGAGGGCGAGACGCTATGGCACGTGCCATCGCTCTCGCAGCCGGTCGGCGGTCGCCTGATCCCGCACGGCGAGCTGCTGCAGTACGAGTCGGTGCGACTGTTCGCCGAGCGCGCGGCCGCCGTTCGGTCGGGCTTCGCGGTCACCGACCAGAACGCGCAGGCCGTGGCGCAGATCTGCCGGCGGCTGGACGGCATCCCGCTGGCGCTCGAACTGGCGGCCGCGCGCGTCAACGTCCTCTCGGTCGCGCAGATCGCCGACCGGCTGGACGACGCCCTCAGGCTGCTCGTGAGTCGTTGGCGGACCGCGCCGCCTCGGTACCGGACCCTGCGAGCGACCATCGAGTGGAGCCACGCGCTGCTCTCCGAGCCCGAGCGCGTGCTCCTGCGCCGACTTTCGGTGTTCGGTGGCGGGTGGACGCTGGAAGGCGCCGAGCGGGTCTGCGGGGGCGATGACATTGACTGCCCGGAGGTGTTGGACCTGCTCGGAGGGCTCGTCGACCGGTCGCTCGTCCTCGTGTCCGAGCGCGACGGCGTGGCGCGGTACGGCCTCCTCGAGACGATCCGCCAGTATGGCCTCGAGAAGCTCGCGGCGGCCGGCGAGGAGGCCGCGACCCGTCGGCGCCACCTCGCCTACTTCGTGGAGCGAGCGGAGCAGGCCGAGCCCCGACTATTCGGCGCGGACGCGGCCGCCTGGATCGAGCGACTCGCGGGCGAGCAGGACAACGTGCGCGCCGCGCTGGCCTGGAGCCTGGCCGATCCCGCCCCGGCGGCCATCGAGGCCGGCGTCCGCCTGGCGAGCGCGTTCTTCCTCGTCTGGTTCAATCGGGACCAGATGACCGAAGGGCGACGCTGGCTGGAGCAGGTCATCGCCGCCGATCGGGAACGCGCCGGACGCGGCGGCGGGGACGGGGCGCCGCCCGGCGGTGGCGCCGGGGTCGGCGGAGACAAGCAGGTGGCTCCGCGTCGGTGCGGCTACGGGGGACATCCGCGGGTGGCGGCGCGCGTGGCGCTCGGCGGCCTGGCGTACCACCAGCAGGACCACGCCCACGTGACCGCGGCTCTCGAAGACGCGGTCGATCTGGCGCGTGAACTCGGCGACCGCCCCGGTATCGGCCACGCACTGGTCACGCTCTCCTATCTGGCGCGTGCCCGTGGCGACCTCGATCGGTCTCGTGCGCAGGGCGAGGAAGCGCTCCGACTGTTCGAGGAGGTGGGCGACGACTACGGCGCCTGGCGTGCCCTGCAAAGCCTCGGCGAGACGACGACCATGCTCGGCGACTATGGGCGGGCGCGCCGCTACCTCCAGCAGAGCCTGGACATGAGCCGCAGCGCCGGCGACCCCCGGGGCGTTGCGCAGGCGCTGCGGGTGCTCGGCCAGGTTGCCTACCGGCAGGGCGATCTCGAGCAGGCCGCGGCGTATCTCGAGGAGAGCCTCGACTGGTGGGCGAAGCTGCGGGTCACCCGTGGCCCGCACTGGTCACTCGCGGAGTTGGGGTATGTCGCCCTCGCTCAGGGAGATCCCCAGCGAGCCGCGACGTGCTTCGCGCGGAGCCTGATGCTCTGCCGCGATGCGGGCGACCCGCGTGGCATCGCCCAGTGTCTGGGGGGGCTGGCGGCCACGGCCACGGCTCGCACTCCCGACGAGCGGCGACCAGCCGCGCTGTGCGCGGGACGGCTCCTCGGGGCCGCGGCGGCCCTGCGCGACGCCATCGGCGTCCCGGTCTCGCCGTTGGACCGGCCGACGTTTGAGCTGGCCATGCGCACCGCCCGAGCGGCGGTTGGCCAGAAGGACTTCGACGCGGCGCTGTCCGAAGGCCGCTCGCTGTCAACCGACCAGGCGATCGAGTTGGCACTGGCGACGGCGGACCCGGCCGGATCGCCCTCGCCGTCGGTCTCGGCGGACCGGCGGGCTGACCGGCCGCCGACGGACGGCCCTTGGTCGATCCTCAGCCGTCGCGAGCGCGACGTGGCGGCGCTGGTCGGGCGAGGGCTCACGAACCGCCAGATCGCCGCGGAGCTGGTGGTCAGCGAGCGCACCGTGGACGGGCACGTCGCCAGGATCCTCGCCAAGCTCGGCTTCGTGACGCGGGCCCAGATCGCCGCCTGGACCGCGCGGCACGAGCGCGACGCGTCCCGCTCGCCCTGAGCCGGGGCGCCCGGCGGCGGCGCGGCAGGGGCCCACGACGCGGCGCACATAGGCCTTTCTACGGGTATGCCCATCTCCCGTAGCCCAAAGAAACAGGTACCGCACTCAGGTACTTTCCCGGCGGTATCCCCGGCCCATCGGTCGTAGAGTGACCTCGAGCACGGTTTGATCGGGACCGGCCCGCCAACCCGCCGCGGGCACGCCGGAGGTCATACGATGGACGGACTCGGTGCGCCCCCCGCGGTGGCGCTCGGGCGGCCCCCTCTCACCAGGTGGGCGATCGCGGACTGCCTCAGACTGGCGGCCATGCTGGCCGCGAGCGCCTCCATGGCGCTGCTCGTCGCGCTCGCCGGGAGTACTCTGCCGGACGCTTCGGGAGGCATAGCTCTCCACGAGGAAGCGCCGTCCGTCCTGCCCGTCAACCCCCTTGAGTTCTGCTCGGGTGAAGGGGAGCAGCGGCGCTGCATCGAAGAAGCAACCTAAGTACTGCTCGCCGTAAGCGGTCAGCGGTTAGGCCGCGTCAGCGAGGCTGGCCGCCTGGGCCGTGCGGGCGGCCTCGACCTTGGCGAGGATCTTGTCGAAGGAGTGGCTGGTCCAGCGGAAGGGATGAGCGAGCTCGTTCCACTCGGCGATGAACCGGTGGATGGCCGGCTGGAGGGCGGCAAGATCGGCGAAGTTGGGCGAGCGGAGGCGCTTGCGGCGGAGGATCCCGATCCACTGCTCGACCGGGTTCATCCAGGAGCAGTGGACCGGGGTGAAGTGGGCGACGAAGCGGGGATGGGCGGCCAGCCAGCGCCGGACGAGCTTGCCGCGGTGGACCGAGACGTTGTCGGCGAGCAGGTGGATGGTCGTGATCGTCGGTGACAGGGACCGGTCGAGGTGCTCGAGGTGCTCGAGGAGGGCGAGGTACTCGCCCTGGCGCTTGCGGCGCGCGGTCACGCCGTAGACCCGCCCGGAGCGGGCGTCGAAGGCCGCGAACAGGTGCGTGGCACCGTCGCGCTTGTACTCGTACTCGACCTGGACCGGGCGGGCCGGCGGGCCGGGCGGGTGGCGACGCGGCGGGAGCGCGGTTGGAGCAAGGTCAGCTCGTCGAGGCTGAGCACCACCTCTGCGCGGCCGGGCGGCACGTCAGCAC
>JALYGH010000297.1 GCA_030777205.1 Chloroflexota bacterium | reverse complement strand
GCCAGTTGCAGCCGCCAGCCGCGCACGTCGGCCACCACGACCGTCGCCGCGCCGGCCGCCCGTGCAGCGAGGAGCGTCGACAGGCCGACCGGCCCGGCACCCATCACCAGGATGCGGCTCCCCATCTGGACGCCCGCGCGTCGGCAGGCGTGAATCCCGACCGACAGCGGCTCCAGCAGGGCGCCCTCGTCGAGCGAGACGTGCTCGGGCAGGCGGTAGCAGAAATCGGCCGCGTGCACGACGTACCGCGCCAGCGAGCCATCGACGGGCGGCGTGGCGAAGAAGCTGATCTCCGGACAGAGGTTGTAGCGCCCGGTCTTGCAGAAGACGCAGCGGCGGCAGGGCACCCCCGGCTCGAGCGCGACGCGGTCGCCGGGACGCGGGCTCGTCACGCCCGGGCCGACCGCCGCGATGACGCCCGACGACTCGTGCCCGAGGACCATCGGGGCCTCGACCACGAAGCCACCGATGCGTCCCTCCTCCCAGTAGTGTACGTCCGAGCCGCAGATGCCGACCGAGCGCATCGCGACGAGCACCTGGCCCTCGCCCGGATCCGGCAGCGGGCGCTCCTCGACGCGCAGGTCGCCGATACCGTGAAGCACGGCGGCCAGGTTGGGCCCGGCGATGGTCGAGGCGGTCGTCGCTCCCATGTCTCTCCCTTTCGCGCCGCACCTCGACAGGCTCACACGACGGTACGGATGGGGCAGTATAGGCCGACACCTCCACCCACCTCTGCCTGTTGTGGCGCCGGATGGCCGCCTCGGTCGGGCTATACTGGCGCGCTGATACCATCTCAGGCCGTCGCGCGGGCTCTTGAGAGTGGGTGCGCGGTCCGTTCGCAGGGAGGGAGTGCAACGATGCGCGTCACCTTCATCGGCCTCGGCACCATGGGCGGCCGAATGGTCGCCAACCTCCAGGAGCACGGCCACGAGCTGATCGTCAACGATGTCCGCCGCGAGGCGGCCGGGCCGGCCCTCGAGCAGGGCGCCATCTGGGCGGATAGCCCGCGCGAGGCCGCCCGCGACGCCGAGCTGATCCTCAGCTCGCTGCCGGGCCCGCGCGAGGTCGAGGGGGTTGCCCTCGGCGCGGACGGCGTCATCAACGGGGCCGCGCCGGAGGCGGTCTACGCCGACCTCTCGACCAGCTCGGTCAGCCTGGCGCGGCGGATCTACGCCGAGTTCAAGGCGAAGGGGATCTCGGCCCTCGACGCGCCGGTCAGCGGCGGGCCGAAGGGGGCGCAGGACGGTAGCCTGATCATCATGGTCGGCGGCGACGAGCCGGCCTTCCGGCGCGCCCTGCCGACGTTCAAGGCGATCGGCGGCAACATCCAGTACGTCGGGGAGGCCGGCTGCGGCGCGATCGCCAAGCTCTGCCACAACATGATCGGCATCGCGTCCTCACAGATCCTGGCCGAAGGGTTCACCCTGGCCGTCAAGGCCGGACTGAAGCCGGAGACGTTCCTCGAAGTGCTGCTCGGCGGGGCCTACGGCCGGCAGATGGGGCTCCGGCAGAGCATCCCGGAGGTCGTGTTCACCGGCGACTTTGATGCCCCACGCTTCGCGCTGGCCCTGGCCCGCAAGGACATCGGGCTGGCGACCGAGCTCGGGCGCGAGATGAACGTGCCGATGTCGATGGCGAACGTCGCCGAGCAGACGATGATCGAGGCGATGAACCGCGGCTGGGGCGGCAAGGACTCCTCGGCGTCGTTCATGGTCCAGGAGGAGCGGGCCGGCGTGAAGGTCCGCGGCTCGAAGGTCGAGCCGCCCAACTCATAGGCTCAGCCGGTCTCGAACGGGGCGATGCGCTCGGCGTTGCCGTGCCCGATCAGCGCGGCAACGTCCGGCTCCACCTGGCCGAGCAGCCCGCGGTAGTAGTCGACCATTCGGCTCACGTACCCCTGCTGATAGTGGGCGGGCGCGAACAGGTCGAGGCCGATCACGAAGCGGTCGGCGAACTCGCGCAGGACGGCCGCCCACTCCGGCGCGAGCACGCCATTCGGCCGGAGCAGCACCGTGCCGGGCCCGATCCAGGGCGTCCGCGCCGAGAGGTCGGCCATCAAGTTCGGGTTGCGCGCCAGCATCCCGCGCACGACATCCGGGCCGCCATGGCCGGCGTGGGCCCAGACGAACGTCGTGTCCGGCGCGGCCCGCAGCGCCCGCTCCAGCTCGGCGGCGTGGAACCACTCCTGGTGGATGTTGACCGGCGCGCCGTACTCGGCCGCGACGCGGTACGCCGCGACCAGCACGGGATGGTCGGCCGGGATGTTGTTGGCCGGGGCGGCGGCGTAACCGCCGGCCGCGCCGAGTCGGTACGGCGAGTGGCGGCAGATGACCTCACCGAGCCCGCGCACGACGTTCGCCGAGAAGAGCTGGTGCAGTCCATCGGGACGGGTGTACGACGAGTCGGGGTGGAGCGCGTTGGCGTACCCCTCGGCGAGGAACGGGACGATCCGGTCCGGGTAGCGCCCCCGGGCGTCCGAGGCGACCTGCCACGGCTCGCCGAACAGGATCGCGCCGCGCACGCCGGCCCCGTCGTAGAGGGCGATCAGGGCGTCGGCGTCCACGCCGCCGAAGGCCTTCAGGTGGGCGTGGGCATCGACGAGCTGGCCGTCGTACGGCCCGGCCGCGGAGACCGCCCGGGCCCGCACGAGCG
>JALYGH010000296.1 GCA_030777205.1 Chloroflexota bacterium | reverse complement strand
CGGATGCACATGCGCGACGTGACGATCTGCTACGGGATGACCGAGACATCGCCGGTCTCGACGCAGACGAGCGTCGACGACCCGCTCGAGCAGCGCGTCGGCTCGGTTGGGCGGGTCCACCCGCACGTCGAGATCAAGATCGTCGACCCGGCCACGGGCGCGGTCGTGCTGCGCGGGACGCCCGGCGAGCTGTGCGCGCGCGGCTACCTGGTGATGCTGGGTTACTGGAACAACGAAGTGGCGACCAGCGACGCAATCGACGCCGGCCGCTGGATGCACACCGGCGACCTGGCGACGATGGACGAGCAGGGGTACGTGAACATCGTCGGGCGGATCAAGGACATGATCATCCGCGGCGGCGAGAACATCTACCCGCGCGAGGTCGAGGAGTACCTCTACACCCACCCGGACGTCAGCGACGTCCAGGTGATCGGCGTGCCGAGCGAGCGGTACGGCGAGGAGGTGATGGCCTGGGTGAAGCTGCGCGAGGGCGCGCAGCTCACGCCCGAGGATCTTGACGCCTACTGCCGCGGCAAGATCGCCACGTTCAAGATCCCGCGCTACTGGAAGTTCGTGGACGGCTTCCCAATGACGGTGACGGGCAAGATCCAGAAGTTCAAGATGCGCGAGCTGGCCGTCGCGGAGCTCGGCCTGGAGGCCGCTGCCGGCATCCGGACGGCGTGACTCGCCACACCTCGCATCCATCCGGAGGTCGGTGCGGAGGGGACCCACACGGTGACAGTCCCGCACGATCACGAGGGAGACGACGCGCGGCCGGCGCTATCGGCGGTGCGAGAAGCGGTCCTCGGGGCGGAGCAAGTTGAGGAGCGGCTCGCCGGCCCGGTAGCGGCGGGCGTTCTCGCAAATCACCGCCAGCGAGCGGCCGGTGCGGTCCGGGACCTGCGGCGTGGCGTGCGGGGTGATCAACACGTTCGGCAGGTCCCAGAGCGGGCTCTCCGGCGGCAGCGGCTCCCGCTCGAAGACGTCCAGGCCGGCGTAGATCCGCCCGCGCCGGAGCTCCTCGATCAGTGCCGCCTCGTCCACCACCGCCCCGCGCGCCATGTTCACCAGCACGGCGCCATCCTTCAGCAGCGCCAGCTCGCGGGCGCCGAGCAGATGGTAGGTCGCATCCGAGAGCGGGGTG
Source organism: Chloroflexota bacterium (assembly GCA_030777205.1). Lineage (GTDB taxonomy): Bacteria > Chloroflexota > UBA6077 > UBA6077 > JACCZL01 > JALYGH01. The sequence goes on along the minus strand of JALYGH010000296.1, from coordinate 4,438 downwards.
GCCAGGACGACGAAGTCGCTCTCGCGGAGCAGCTCGTCCAGCGAGTCGCCGCGCTCGGCGGCATAGAGGCGGTCCACCCCCGGCACGTCCTCGGCCGAGCGGCGGTAGCCGAGCACCCGCATGCCGAACGCCTTCGCTCGCGTCGCCACCTCGCGGCCGGTACTCCCGAGCCCGACGATGCCGACCGTTCGCCCAATCAGCCCGCGCAGATTTTCCTGGCCGTCGATGCCCCAGCGGTGCTCGCGCTGGGCGTCGAGTAAGCGGGGGAAGCGGTACGCCCAGGCGAGCATGAAGAGGATGGCATGCTCGGCCAGGGCCGGCGCAGAGCGGCCGCTCGAGCTGGTCACCAGCAGCCCTCGCTCGAACACCCAGGGCCGAGCCGACTTCTCCAGGCCGGCGTGGTCGCAGTGGACCCAGCGCAGCCTGGGCGCGTCCGCGAAGCGGTCGTCCAGGTCAGAGGCGAGGATCGCCACCTGCGCCCGTGCCAGGACGCGCGCGACCTCTTCCGGATCCTGGGTGTGGATGAACTCGGCGGCGCCGAGGCAGTCGCGCAGGCGGGCGACGTATGGCTCGGCCCAGCGGACCGTCGCCAGGGCGACACCAATGCTGGATTCAGCGTTCATGACGTCTCCACGGATTCGCCGAGTAGCCTGAGAAGCGACCGGTTCACGAGTTCGGCGGTCCTTCACTTCGCTCAGGAGGACAGGGAGGGCCAGGATGACTGGTGAGCCGGAGGATGGCCGGTGAGCCGCGCAAGATGGTCGGTGAGTCAGCCGCGGCGTAAGAGACCGGGACGGGCTGTCGCGCCCGGCTCGCGCCACAGAATACGGGGCGCAGGAGCCGCGCCGCCACGCGCGCGGGCGAGTGCGGTATGCGGGCCGGCGCCGAGGGAGTCTAGCTCGAGCGTGCTGACGACCGCCGCGTTGACCGACTGCGGCGCCAGGACGATGATCGGCGCGGCCGAGTTCAGCCGGACCTGCATCACCATCGTCCGTGGCGGGCTCGCCCTGAGTGTGCGAGTGGCGAGGCATCGGTCCAGGTTGCGGGTTGCCAGCGCGGTCCGATGGCCGGACCGGGGCCCGCACCGGCAGATATCCAGGACACCAGGGCTGCCTCCGGTAGCTCGAACGGCGTATCCTTGCCACGCCCCGTGGTTCAGTTCCCCGACTCGCGGAACGCACAGGGCCCGATCTGCCGCGGTCGCTTGCCTGCCCACCCCGCACCGAGTCTCCCTTGTCCGCTCTCGAGGCAGGATGACACAACAGAGCGCAGAGCGCGCCGACAATCAGTCCGGGATCACCTGGCAGGTCCGGATCACGTCCGATGCTCGGGATACCGCCGAGCGCCGCGTTCGGCGCTCGCATGGAGGGAACGATGCCGCTGCTGCCGTTTCTCGGGACGCTGCCGACCGTGGCCGACGACCTGGATCTCGACCCCGCGGGCTACGTGATCGGTAAGGTCACGCTCGCGGCCGGAGTCCGGATCGGGCCTCGCTCGGTGGTCCGCGGCGATCAGGACCGCATCGAGATCGGGCCGCGCTGCTGGTTCGGTACCGAGGCGACTGTCCACATCGACCCGGGCCACCCGGCCGTCCTCGGCGCGGACGTGGTCGTGGAGGATCGCGCGGTCGTCCACGGCTGCACGCTCGGCGACGCCGTGTTGGTCGAGCGGGACGCGACGGTGCTGACCGGCAGCAGGGTCGGCGAAGGCTCGATCATCCAGGCGGATGCCCTCGTGCCGGAGGGCAAGGAGTACCCGCCGCGCTCGGTCATCGCCGGGACGCCCGGGCGGGTGATCCGTCAGACGACCGACGACGAGGTGGCCGAGATCCGGCGCCGGGCCGCCGCCCGGTGATACTATCGGCCCGATCATGACCGAAGTACTGCCCGGCGTCCATCAGCTCCGACTGCCCCTCGAAGGCAGCCCGCTCCGCCACACCAACGGCTACCTTATCAAGGCCGACGACGGCTGGACGCTCGTCGACTGCGGCTGGAAGATGCCGGGCGCGCTGGAGGCGCTGGCCGCGGGCGTCGAGGAGGCCGGCGCCCGCCTGGCCGACGTCCGCACCCTCGTCATCACCCACTTCCACTCGGACCACTACGGCCTGGCCGGCACGGTCGTCGGGCTCACGGGGGCCCGGCTGCTTATGCATCGCCTGGACTGGCTGTTCATCCAGAACGAGCTGACCGACTTCGACCGGGCGGTCGAGCGGCTCGACGGCTGGCTGCGAGTGAACGGCGCGCCGCCGGAGCTGCTCGACGAGGAGCAGCTCCGCGCCGCCCAGATGTTCAACCGGTATACCGTCCAGGCGCCTGATGAGCAAGTCGAGGACGGCCACCGCATCCGGGCCGGCTGGCACGAATTCCGGATCGTCTGGACGCCGGGCCACACCAGCGGGCACATCTGCCTGTTCGACGCCGAGCGCCGGGTCCTCCTCACCGGCGACCACGTGCTCGATCCGATCACGCCCAATGTCAGCCTGAGCCGCGAGTACGGTGGCAATCCGCTCGGCCAGTACCTGGCCTCGCTGCGCAAGGTGGCGGAGCTCGACGCAGACCTGGTGCTGCCGGCCCACGGCGAGCCGTTCCATGGCGTCGGGCGGCGCGTTCACGAGCTGCTCGCCCATCACGACGAGCGCGAGGCGGAGATCCTCGAGGCGCTGTCCCACGGTGCCCGCACCGGCTTCGAGGTCGCCGCGGCCCTGCCCTGGACCCGGCGGCGGCGCGCGTTGGCGGACCTGGCGCTCGGGCAGCAGCGAATGGCGCTCACCGAGACCCTCGCCCACCTCGAAGAGCTGCGGGCACACGGCCTGGTCCGCCGAGAGCGGCGCGGCGACCTGCTGGTCTACGAGACGACCGATCCGGTCAGCGGCCGTCCCGATCAGTCCGGAGATCCCGCCGCGCCTGCTACCTGACGGGGCGCGGGCCGTTCGTCCGGCTTCGACGGGGGTCGCCCGTCGCGACCCCGACACGGCGCCCTCGGCCATGTCAGAGACCGGGCCCTACCCCGTCGCGCGCGACTTCTGTCGCACTTCGCCCCTCCCGCCATCTAACGGGCGCGTGTTTCCGGGGACGTCAATCTGTGACGCGTAATCGTGTGAGGGTGCCGAATGGCGGCCGTAGAATCTCCTCACCGACTGCCGAACGAAGGGATCCGGGGCGATGGCGAGGCGCGGCACGGGCCGACTGCGTGGATGGTGCGCCGCCCTGCTGGCGATGGTCGCACTCCTCGCATTCGCGAGTAGCGTCATCGCCCAGGAGACGCACGAGATCGAGCCGCTCGGCACCGATCCGGCGCGTGGCGTCGACCGCTACCAGGTCACGATCAAGTCGGGCGGGTCGCTCTGGGACATCGGGTTCAACCGCCTGCCGGTCGTTGCCCTCGATCAAGGGGAGCAGCACGTTGTCGAGCTCGTCGAGCAGGCGTTCAGGGCCGAGTATCCGGAGCGCGGCCCGAACGATGTCCGCGTCGGCGACCGCTTCCTCCTCGAAGTCCCGAGCGGGACGTTCGTCGCGCAAACGATCGACCGCCGGGACGACCGAGTCGTCTTCGAGTCGTACGCCGAAGACCAGCTCACGACCTTTCCGGGCGATCCGGTGATCGTCTATCGCCTGCGACGGAAGGCCGATCCGGGCCGGGCCGAGGTGCTGATTCACGGCGGACCGGCGGACGCCTACGAGGAGGCGAAGCGAGTGTACGACGTGGACCCGCCGGACTTCCTCCAGGTGCGGACCGTGCGCGGCGCGCTGATGGAGCGCCAGACGAAACTGACGGTCGACCTGACGAAGAAGTACCTGGACGAGTTCCGCAACGTCCGCGACCGGGCCTCCCGAGTCGCGGACGCGCCAGATGGACTGAAGGCGTACTCCTTCGAGCAAGACGCCGAGGACATCCCGTTCGTCAGGGTCGAGGACGGGGTCGGGGACGAGGTCGATCCCGGCAACTTCCCGCGCGTGTTCCGGATCGCTTATTTCCGCGACGGCACCATCCGGCGCTACATCGTGACCGAGGCCGGGGACTCGATCGGGGCGCTCTCCCGACCCGACAACGCGACCTGGGCGCGCATCTTGCCGCAGTATCAGGAGTGGCTGCCGGGCGAGGCCGAGACGCTCCAGCCGTTCAGCCCGGCGATCAGCGCGGCCGGCGCGCTCTTGCCCGGCCGCATCCTCGTCCTCACTCACCGGCCGCGCATCGCCCCGCCGTCGCCGCGCCCACTTAGTGCGGGGTCGGGCGCCGGCACCGACTGCCTCGGGCTGCCGTTCGGGCTGCTGCTCGCCGGCGGCGCTTGGGTAGCGCGGGCGCGGCTGCTCGGCTGAGTCGGCACCAGGTCGGACCGGGGCAGCATATCGCGTATATTGGACCGCACGCCCCACGTCTACGGCCGGGGCTACTCGGTGGACTCGCATGCGTTCGGATGTCGCCTCGGCCTGCTCACGGC